>UQJE01000097.1 GCA_900541345.1 uncultured Blautia sp. | reverse complement strand
TGTAATGGCGCTTGCAGAAGAAGGATGCAGAACATTGTCTATACAGGAATTCGAAGAAGGGCTTGAAAATTACTATTTGAATCTTGTGGGAGGTGGAAGACATGTGTAATCTGATTTCTGCAGGATTTTATAAAATAAAGAAAAACAGGGTGTTTTGGACAGGGATGGTTCTAGTAAATATCTGGTCTGCGTTTTTGACAGTTCAGGCACATTTCAATTCTCTTGCTGAAACAATTCCTTATACTTTTGAAGATGGACTTTTTGTTATAGAGACGATTATGATTCTTGTAATTGCTGTTTTTGTGAGCCTGTTTTTTGGAACAGAATACAGCGATGGCACTCTCCGCAATAAATTAATCGGAGGCTATACAAGAGCTCAGATTTATGTTTCCCAGTTTGTTGTAAATGCGGCGGCATGTCTGCTTATTTATTTTTCTTCAATTCTGGTTTCGGGAATTCTTGGTCTTTTTCTTATGGGAGCAGAAGGCGTATCTGCGATGAAAATAGTTGGATATATTGTTGCAGGAGCTGGAATGTGCATAACAGATGCGGCACTTTTTACCTTTCTTACTGTGAGTGTGGGTACAAAGGCGGGGGCTTCTGTGGCAGGACTTCTTCTGGGTTTTTCCCTTCTCTGTGGAGCAATGGCTGTTCACGACAAATTGTCGCAGGAAGAATATATGTATATTCCGAAAACAGAGCAGGGCGGAGATATTTCTGTCATAACGGAAGATACGGAACTTATGAAGGTTCCTAATCCGTATTATGTTTTTGGCGCAAAAAGAAAAGTATTGGAATTTCTTCTGGATATAAATCCTTCCGGGCAGGCGGTGCAGCTTGCGGCTTTGGAACTTTCTCGTCCCGGTGCAGTGATAATTTATGATACGGCTCTGACGGCTTTATTCTGCAGTCTGGGAGTTTTCATATTTAAGAAAAGAAATCTAAAATAAAGGCGGTGAAAGAATGCTTCCCTGGATTATAAGTGCTGGATTTTTTTTAACAGCAGTCGGACTTTTTGTAAAAATCAGAATGATGCAGAAAGGCACAGATGAAATCCGGAAAATATTCAGGGAGTGTCTTTTGGAGGATACGAATGCGCAGATTACAGTTTCCTCGGGGGATAGGTATATTCGAAGGCTTGCAGCAGATATAAACAGGGAACTGAAACGTCTGCGCAGGCAGAGACAGAAGTATCAGCAGGGCGACAGGGAACTAAAAGAGGCGGTTACAAATATTTCCCACGACCTTCGAACGCCGCTTACCGCAATCAGCGGGTATCTTGAGCTTCTGGAAGAGGAGGAAAAGAGTGAAGCAGTAAAGCGGTATCTTTTTTGTATAAAGAACAGGACGGAAGCAATGAAAGATCTTACAGAGGAACTGTTCTGTTATACGATTGTCCGTTCAGAGGAACCGAAAAAGAAAGAAAAAACAGATATTTCCCGTGTTTTGGAGGAGTGTCTTTTAAGTTTTTACGGGGCCATGGTGAGTAAGGGAATCGTACCGGAAATTCAAATGCCAGATAAGAAAATTATCCGAAATGTAAATAAAGCGTCTCTTGTAAGGGTATTTGGAAATATCATAAGTAATATGATAAAGTACAGCGAAGGAGAAATGAAAGTGGAGCTTTTGGAAAACGGAGAAATACATTTTTCAAATAAAGCGCCAAAGCTTCAGACTGTGCAGGTAGAAAAACTGTTTGACCGTTTTTTTACCGTGGAGGACGCCCGTATTTCCACAGGGCTTGGTCTTTCTATTGCCAGAGCCCTGACAGAAGAAATGGGAGGAAGTATCCGGGCAGAGTACAGGGAGGAAACGCTGATGATTTTCCTTGGCTTTTAAGGATTCATGTTTGCATAAAAAAGTCCATCTTTTCGTACAAAAATGTTATGTACATTATTTTCTTATTAGTATATTATAAAATTATCAAAAAACAAGAGACGAAAGAGAGGGAATGACGTATGGATATGCGTAAATGGTTTAAAGAAGCACAGTATGGAATGATGGTTCACTGGGGACTTTATTCCCTTCTTGCAGGAGAGTGGAGAGGAAAAAGAAGCAACAGCTATGCTGAGTGGATTCAGACTTGCCTTCGAATCCCAAATGCAGATTATGAGAGGCTGGCATCCGCCTTTAATCCCATTTATTTTAATGCGGAGGAATGGGTAAAATTTGCAAAGGACTGCGGAATGAAATATTTCGTGGTGACAAGCAAGCATCATGAAGGTTTTGCTATGTATCATTCAAAAGTAGACAAATTTAATGTGGTGGATGCAACACCATTTGGAAGAGATGTTGTGGGAGAAATTGCAGAGGCATGTTATAAGCACGGAATGAAGCTGGGACTTTATTATTCTCAGGATCTTGACTGGCATGAGCCGCATGGTGGCGGATATTTATCCGGTCATATTCCTTGTTCCGGAACGGCATGGTGTAATGACTGGGATTTTCCAGAAAACGATAAGAAAGATTTTGACATTTGTTTCCGGAATAAAATTTATCCACAGGTGGAAGAGATTTTAAGAAATTACGGAGAGCTTTGCCTGATTTGGTTTGATGTACCCATGACATTGGAAGAAAAACACAGCCGCCAGATTTTTGAACTGGTAAAGAAATATCAGCCAAACTGCCTGATTAATTCTAGACTTGGAAACGGCGCTTATGATTATGTATCTTTGGGTGATAACGAGATTCCAAAAGAAATGCCGGAAAATGCAGAATTTGATCCGGCTTTGATGAATGAGATTGATGGTTTTAAGCCTTCTCCTTACGGACTTTATGAGACGGCAGCAACCATGAATGACAGCTGGGGATACTGTGCATGGGATCAAAATTGGAAGAGTGCAGGGGAAATTGCAGAGATTAAGAAAAAATTAAATGGTATGGGTATTAATTATTTATTAAACGTAGGTCCGGACGGTCTTGGAAGAATTCCGTCTGCAAGCCAGGAAATTTTAAGAGAAGTTGCAAAAACACTGTAAAATTCAACGTAGATTCCTATTTTGCTTTTGTATCTGCTGATGCAGAAGCATAT
Organism: uncultured Blautia sp.; assembly: GCA_900541345.1. Classification (GTDB taxonomy): domain Bacteria; phylum Bacillota; class Clostridia; order Lachnospirales; family Lachnospiraceae; genus Blautia_A. Next base: position 5,163 of record UQJE01000097.1, on the reverse strand, counting down.
GATCGGAGGGTGATATCAGGAGCTGTGAAGGGGCAGAAAAGGAGGCGCAAGCCTCCTTTTGCCAGTTATATTTTTTCGTAATAGCAGACGTCCACAGCGAAGATAATTGCACCGCCCACTTCGATTTCTTTTTTCGTTCCGCCGTACCAGGCAGGGAAATAACTGCCGATTGCGCCGGCGGAGTAATTCATGCAGGGAACGTCATATTCTACTTTGTGGCGTTTGCCGCATACACGTTCAATTCTGGAGGTTACATCTTTTAAATTTTCATCTTCTGTGCAAATCATAAGAGTGGTGTTGCCTCTTTTTAAAAAACCTCCGGTTGTGGAAAGTTTTGTTACCTTGTAATCTGCTTTATTCAGTTCTTCTACAACACTTTCTGTATCATCTTCATTAATAATGGCATAGATTAATTTCATGTGTTTGTCCTCCTGAAAATTCTATTTGAACGAATTATATCACAAATTATAGGAATAAGATATAAAAATTTCTTTAAATAAACAGTCCATTAGAAGATATAATATTGAGATTGCCTGCGAAGCAGGTTACTATCTACGCACTTGCATTGTTTGAATGGGAGAACTATAATGTTTTTTGTGGAGGTGCGGAATGAATAAAATTTTGATTATAGATGATGACAGAGAATTGTGTGCGCTAATTAAACGTAGTGTACAATCGGAAAATATAGAAGCTGATTTTTGTAATACCGGAAAAGAGGGAGTGCAGAAATTAAAAGAACAGAAATACCAGCTTGTGGTGCTGGATGTGATGATGCCGGGAATAGATGGTTTTGAAACACTGGAGGAAATTCGCAAAGAGAGTAACTTGCCGATTTTGATGTTCACATCCAAAAACGACAGCGTTTCTAAAGTTCGGGGCCTGCGGGCCGGAGCAGATGATTATCTGACAAAACCATTTGATATGGATGAATTAATTGCTCGTATTGTTTCTCTTATTCGTCGCTATACACGATTTAATCGGCAAGCCGGGATTATGCAGAAACTGGATTTTGACGGATTGCAGATTGATCTTGAAAATCGTTCCGTTACTACGGGAAACGGCACTTTCATACTTCCCCCAAAGGAGTTTGATCTGCTTTTATACTGTGCAAAACATCAGGGCAAAATTTTAACAAAACAGCAGATTTATGAGGCAGTATGGGGTGAAGAATATTTCTATGATGACAGTAACATTATGGCGATTATCAGCCGACTTCGTAAAAAATTAGAAGTGACACCTTCGAGTCCAAAGTATATCCAGACGGTCAAAGGGATTGGCTACCGCTTTAACAAGGAGGTATAAATGATATGAAAATTATTGTCTTTCTTTCCCTTGCAACTGCTGTTCTGGCTGTGCTGACTTCCATCTTTTTTATTCGGCGTGTAAAGAAGCAGATAGCAGAAATGACAGACGCTCTGATGGATGTAAAAAATGGAAACGGCAATCGGCGTATTTTGTCTGCGGCTAACGAACTGACAGCCCCTCTTGCCTACGAAATCAATGAAATTGTTGTATTTTATGAAAGCAGGCTTTCGATTGTCCGACAGACAGAAGAGACTAATCGCCAGCTTATGACGAGCCTTTCCCACGATGTCCGGACGCCCCTTACCACCCTCATCGGCTATCTTGATGCTGCCCATAAGGGGATTGTCAGAGGAAAGGAACGGGATGATTATATTGAAACTGCTCGCCGGAAAGCCCACGATCTGAAAGAGTATATTGATGTACTTTTTGACTGGTTTAAGCTAAATTCTGACGAGTTTGTTTTGGAAATCCATTCTGTTGAGACCGCAGAGCTGACAAGGAATATCCTGATTGACTGGATACCGATTTTTGAGGATAAACAGGTTGATTATGATATTGATATTCCTGAGCAGCCTGTCCGGGTAATGCTGGATGTGGACAGCTATATAAGGATTATTAATAATCTCATTCAAAATGTAATTGCTCATAGTCATGCAGATAAAATTAAAATAATCCTGTCAAAGAAGAAAAATAGCATGGAGCTGATACTGGCAGACAATGGGGTGGGAATTGAGAAAGAAGATTTGAAGCATATTTTTGAACGGCTTTATAAGTGTGATAAAGGTCGAGCTGAAAAAGGCAGCGGCCTTGGCCTTTCTATTGTCCATCAGCTTGTAGAGAAGATGGGCGGAAGCATAGCAGTTGAAAGTGTATCGGGAAAAGGAACTGCATTTACTTTACTTTTTCCTTTGGATAGTTAAGAGGTTCTCGTCTTTATGGCGGGAACCTTTGTCGTTTTGTCGATTTTAAATTGCAAGGTTAATGCAAGGTTGCGGCAAGGTTAATGCAAGGTTGGTATGATAGAATATTTTATAGAACAGGAGGTTTTGAGTATGGATACAAATTATATTATTGAAACAAAAAATCTGACGAAGCAATATGGCTTACAAAAGAGTGTGGCTGACTTGAATATCCATGTGAAGCGTGGAAGAATTTATGGTCTTCTGGGGAGGAACGGAGCCGGAAAAACCACTACCATGAAAATGCTGCTGGGTTTAACAAAGCCAACTTCCGGGGCAGTGAAAATCTGGGGAAAGTCTTTGCAGGGGAATGAAAAGAAATTGCTGCCCCGTATCGGCAGCCTGATTGAGTCCCCAGGCTTTTATCCTAATCTGACCGGTACAGAAAACCTGCGTATTTTTGCTGCTTTGCGAGGTGTACCGAATAATCATGCCATCAGAGATGCTCTGGAACTTGTGGGACTGCCTTATAAAGATAAAAAGCTCTTTTCCCAGTATTCCCTTGGTATGAAGCAGCGTCTTGCCATTGCTCTTGCCGTTATGCACGACCCGGAGCTTCTGATTTTGGATGAGCCAATCAACGGTCTTGATCCCATCGGTATTGCAGAGGTGCGTTCCTTTATCCGGGAGCTTTGCGATGCAAAAGGGAAAACAATTTTGATTTCCAGTCACATTCTTTCGGAGATTTCTTTGTTGGCTGATGATATTGGAATTATCGACCACGGTACATTGCTGGAAGAGGAAAGTCTTGCTGAGTTGGAGCAAAAGAGTAGTAAGCATATCCGGTTTACTCTTTCGGATACTGCGCAGGCGGCAAGAATTTTGGAATGTCATTTCCATGAAAGTCACTTCTCCATACAGGACGACCACCATTTACGCCTGAATAATCTGGAACTGCCTGTGGGGAAAATCGTAACAGCCTTTGTAGAAAACGGATTGGAGGTATCGGAGGCTGCAACCTCAGAAGAAAGCCTTGAAGATTACTTTAAACGTGTGACGGGAGGCGAGGGAATTGCTTAAACTGGTTCAATGCGAATTTTGGAAATTAAAACGGAAGCCATTAATATTTATTTCCCTGCTGCTGTCTGCCTTCATGCCATTAGCTTACGCTTTCTTTCTGGCAGATGTAAACACCGATGTGGATGCAGTAAATGGAATGATGTCCAGTTTGTTTCAGCTCAGTGCATATTTGCTTTTAATGCCGCTTCTTGTGATACTGGCTTCCAATCTGCTGTTTGAAGAACTGGATAATGATACTCTGAAAAACCTTGCTGCCATACCGGTAAACAGAACGAAACTGGTGCTTTCCAAGATGCTGGTTTTGCTGTTGTTTGCCATCGGTTTCATGGCAATTGGAGGATTGATAAGCCTTGTAGTTTTGCTGTTTCAGGGCTGGAAGCCAGTGGGGTTTTGGATATTGTTTGGCGTTGGGCTTGGAGAAGGAATGATTATGTGGGTTGGAGCACTTCCCTGTATTCTGCTTGTTGTTCTTCTTAATAAAAACTATATCGTATCTGTTGTGATTACCTTTTTTTATACGATTGTGAATTATATTCTTTCTATGAACGATATATTTCTTACACAGCCTTTTGGGCTGAACATTGGAACCCTGTTTCCGGGGCCTCTGGCTTTCCGCTGGACATTTCAATTTTATGACCAAAGCCAGACCAGTGAGGAGTTAGCCGGTTTGTTGGAACGAATCAGCCCATATTTTCTAAATTGCAATCAGGTATTCGGTGTGATTATTGTGGAAGCAATTGTATTTCTTGCGTTGATTGCAGTTGTTTATCGGCGTCAGGAAATTTAAGGGGGTGTGATTATGTGGAATTTACTTAAGTCGGAATTACTGAAACTGCGCCGGTGTCAGATTCTTTGGGTGGGGCTGGTGTCCCTTGCGCTTTGTCCTTTGGTTCAATATGGAAGTCAGTTGATTGTTGAAGCAGAGTACAGAAATCCGAATTATGATTTTTCTGCTTTGTTTGAGAATGTTGTCTGGGGAAATACGCAGATCTTTCTTCCGATTTCATTAGTAATGATTGGTGGATGGATCATTGACAGAGAATCAGCTCATGACACACTGAAAAATATTATGACAATTCCGATTTCTATGCCGAAAATGCTGGGAGTTAAGCTGTTTTTAGTCGGTATGCTTGCAGTCCTGCTGGGAATTTACAGTGTTGGAGTTACTATGGTCACTGGACTGGTAGTTGGATTATCGGGACTGACAGCAGAAGTGTTTTTTCATGGCGGCGCGCAGATTGTGTTGGCGAGTTTCACGACCTATCTGGTTTGTATGCCTCTGATTTTGCTTTTTGGGCAGATTCGAGGGGCATATTTGGGCGGCTCTATTCTGTCGTTCTTCCTTGGATATAGTATGATGTTCTTTAAAGGCGGTATTTTTGCCAGCATATATCCTTTTTCTGCTACTTTGATTTTAGTGGGTTTTGATATGAGTGAATATGCCGGAACAACTACATCTCCAAATTCTTCGCTGGCGATTCTTGGAGTTGGAGTCATGGTTCTCTGGGCTGTGCTTTTGTTATTGATGTCCAAGAACAAAAAAGAAATGAAGCTTCGTAAACAGGAACCTGGCAGGGGGAGAGGGAAACGTACTGCACGCAGGAAAGATGCTTCCTGAAGGTGGAAATTATATTGGAATTGAATGTGAGAATTTCACTGGAAACATTAGCCTGAATATGAAATAACATTCTGCCGGATAGAGATAAAAAATAAAAATGAAATCAAAAACCCCGTAAAACCGAAGCTTTACGGGGTAAATGTTATATTATCGAAGAAATAAAAAATGCGGAAGATGGGACTTGAACCCACACGAGCGCATTGCTCACAAGATCCTTAGTCTTGCTCGTCTGCCAGTTCCGACACTTCCGCATATCGCATT
>UQJE01000096.1 GCA_900541345.1 uncultured Blautia sp. | reverse complement strand
AAAAGATTTACTGGCTGTGACAGATAAAAAGCAGTATATGAAATATTTTCATAAAATTGCACAGAAGCATGTGGATTTTGTAATTTGCGACAAAGATTTGTACGTGCTTTTTGCTATCGAATTAGACGACAGCACCCATGAAACAAAAGACGCCAAAAAGCGCGACCATTTAAAGGACAAAGCATTTGCTGCCGCCGGAATTCCCTTAAAAAGAATTACAGACATTGACAAAAAGCAGATTCGCAAACTGTTTCGCTGAAAATACCTATAACATAAGAACAAAATTTTCTGTAACACAAAAGAGACATCAAAGAATCAATTTCGATTCCTCATGTCTCTTTTATTCTCTCATTTTCAGAATATTAATTCCAGGTATTTTGTCGGATCATCAGAATATCTTCAAAATATCATTATACAGCACCACAACCATAAGAACCATCAAAAGCATAAGTCCTGCAAAATGTATCGCTCCCTCTACCTGACGATTTACCGGTTTTTTACGTACGGCTTCCACAAGGAGGAACACAAGGCGTCCTCCATCGAGAGCGGGGAGCGGAAGAAGGTTCATAACGCCAAGGTTCGCCGAAAGAAGGACTGCCATATTCAGCATATTCATCCATACCATCAGCGTCCCCTCACTTTTACTTGCCTCATACGTATCACCAATGGCATCTACCACACCTACCGGTCCACTTAAATCCTTCACACCAAGACTTCCTGTCACAAGCTCCTTCAGGCTTAATATAGTAGTGCGGACCATATATTTCATTTCCATAAATCCATATTTTATTACATCAAATCCAGTTGCCTTTTCAGCCCATACATTATATACAAAACCAAGATTCGGAGTTCTGTACTCTTTCGGCGTAATTTTTGCCTCGTATTCCAAACCGTTCCTGGAGTACGTAATTGTCACCTCTTCATTTGTAAGCGGATTTTCTTCGATGTATTTTTCATAAGCCGCTCCATCTGGAATTTTTACTCCGTTGATAGAGGTAATCACATCACCTGGCTGTACGCCTGCATCTTCAAGCGGCATACCCGGTATCAGAGACTCCACTTCCATAGATTCTGTATTCTTCCGGTTCAGTCCCAGAAGATACCTTATATCTACATCTGGCATAAAAGAAAGCGCAATTTCTTTTCCGTCACGCTCCACTGTTAAATGTACCGGCTCCTCCTGAAGAGGATTCAGATAAGAATAGACATGCATATCTTTTCCAAGATCAATGTGGTATCCCTGATAATCGGTAATCACATCTCCTTCTTTTAAGCCTGCCTCTGCCGCATTGGAACCCTCTGCCACAGTAAGTACCTTTGCCGGATCATATCCTACTGCCCCCACAATAATAACAGCAAGAATAAAAGCAAGAATAAAATTAAAAATCGGACCTGCTGCCACTACAGAAATCCTGCTCCACACAGATGCAGAATTAAAAGTTCCCGGACTGTCATCCTCCATATCCTCTCCAGCCATTGCACAGGAACCCCCAATAGGAAACAACTTTAATGAGTATCTTGTGCCGTTTTTTACAGTACTTAAAAGTCTTGGACCCATTCCCAGGGAAAATTCGATTACCTCTATCTTATTTTTCTTTGCAAGAAGAAAATGTCCAAGTTCATGTATCAGAATCACTGCGCTGAATATTACAACTGCTATGATTATTTTCAATTTACCACCTGCTTTCAATCCATTGATAAGTCTCTTTTTCTGCTGCTAAGATTTCCTCCAGGTCAGGGTTTTCCACTATTTTATGTCTTTCCATAGACTGCCCGATAATCTCATAAATATCCAGAAAACCTATTTTTTTCTGTAAAAACTTATGTACTGCCAGTTCATTTGCCGCATTAAATACCGTCGGCATTGTTCCTCCGATACGGGACGCCTCCATTGCCATAGGAAGCCCACGGAAAGTTTCCATGTCCGGCTTCTCAAATGTAATCTCCCGAAGTTTCCAGAAATCAAGCCGTTCTCCATCCAGGTATCTTCTCTGAGGATAATAGAGAGCATACTGAATCGGAAGACGCATATCCGGTGTTCCAAGCTGTGCCATTACCGCCCCATCCTGAAACTCTACCATAGAATGAATAATACTCTGCGGCTGTACCACAACCTGAATGTCGGAAAGCTCCATACCAAAGAGCCATTTGGCTTCCATCACTTCCAGTCCCTTATTCACAAGGGTAGCAGAATCTACCGTGATTTTCTGTCCCATTACCCAGTTTGGATGCTTTAAAGTGTCTTCCAGCGTAACATAACGCAATTCTTCTTTTGTTCTTCCACGGAAAGGACCGCCGGAAGCTGTAATTAAAAGCTTTTTGATTTCCTTCTTTTCTTCCCCATGCATTGCCTGGAAAATAGCGCTGTGCTCGCTGTCAACAGGAAGGATTTTTACTCCGTATTCTTCTGCCATAGGCATAATCAAGTGTCCCGCTGTCACAAGAGTTTCTTTATTTGCAAGAGCAATGTCTTTTCCTGCACGGATTGCTTCAATCGTAGGGCGGATTCCAATCATTCCTACAATAGCCGTCACAAGAATTTCTGTCTCCGGCATTGCAGAAAGAGCGAGAAGACCGTCCATACCGGAAACTACTTTTGTCTCTGTATCTGAAATACGGCTTTTCAGCTCCTTTGCAGCTTCTTCGTCCCAAACGGCAACAAGCTTCGGAGAAAACTCCCTTACCTGTTCTTCCAGCATTTTGATATTTCTTCCAGCACTGATTCCAAGAACCTGTATATCCCCGTTTTTACGGACTACATCAAGTGTCTGTGTTCCAATGGAGCCAGTAGAACCTAAAATTGCAATTTTTTTCATCATAAGCCCCCTTTATTAAATTCCGAGAACCAGCTTTGCAAGGAAATATATGACAGGCGCTGTAAAAATCACGCTGTCAAAACGATCCAGAATTCCGCCGTGTCCCGGTATCAGAGTTCCATAATCCTTAATCTCCTGATTTCTTTTAATTGCAGAAGCAGCCAGATCTCCCACCATAGAAATAAGAGCTCCCACCGCGCAGATTACTGCATATTCCATCAGGGGTCCTTTTGTTGCCGCCGCATATGCCACGCCTAAAAGCGCTGCACCAAGAACACCTCCAACAGCTCCCTCCACTGATTTTTTTGGACTCAATACAGGAGCCATCTTGTGTTTTCCTATCAGCATTCCCACACAGTATGCACAAGTATCACACCCCCAAGAACAAAGGAAAATCAGCCATACAAGGAATTTCCCATCCGGCAGGTTTCTTGTAAGATAAATGAAGGACAGCATTACCGCCACATAAATCACACCGAAAAATGTCGCCATAATCTGCTCTGCATGATATTTTGGATATGTAAACACATACACAAACATAATTAAAATCAGGGAACAAATCACTGCCATCATTCCGTATTTTTCAAATCCAAGAAGAAGCGCGCCATAATAAAGAGCAGCTCCGATATAACCTGCTGCGGCAAGAATATTGGTCTTCCCCTCCTGTACCTTCATTGCCCGGAACAGTTCGCGTATTCCAATCAGTGACACTGCCAGAAGAGTAAAAAACAGGATGTATCCTCCGCTTATGATTGTAAAAAGTGCAATGATAACCAGCATGATCCCACTTAATAATCTGGTTTTAAACATCTTTATTCCTCCTTTACTCCTCCGTACCTTCTGTCTCTTGCATTATATTTCTCAATGGCGCGGATTAATTCCTCTCTGTTGAAATCCGGCCAGGCAACATCTGTAAAGTAAAATTCCGTATATGCAAGCTGCCACAAAAGAAAATTAGAAAGGCGAAGCTCGCCGCTTGTTCGAATCATAAGATCCGGATCCGGGATTCCCGCTGTATCAAGATAGCTTTCCACCATTTCTTCATCTACATCTTCCGGCTTTATTTTTCCTTCGGCAGCGTCCTGGGCAAGACGGCGCATTCCTCTCGCAATTTCATCACGGCTTCCGTAATTTAATGCAATCTGGAAATGAAGATCATCATATTTTTTTGAGAACTCCTCAAGGTATGCGATCCGTTCCTGAATATCTTTATCAAAAGCAGTTATATCTCCGATTACGCGAACCCGCATTTTATTTTTTTCTGCAATCTTAATACACTTTTTCAGGTAGTTTCGAAACAGCTTCATAAGGCCTTCCACTTCTTCTCTGGAACGCTTCCAGTTTTCTGTGGAAAAAGCATAAACCGTAAGATATTTTACGCCGAGCTCTTTCATATCATCGCAGATGGTTTCCAGATTGGCACAGCCTTTCACATGACCGTAGCTCCTTGGCATTCCCTTTTTCTTTGCCCAGCGCCCGTTTCCATCGAGAATGATTGCGATATGATTCGGTACGTTCATTCCTCTTCCTCCGTTTCTGTCTGTATCGGTTTTTTAATTCCCGCATAGGGAAAGAGAGCTTCCAAAAGAAAGCTCTCCTTCTTACTCTTTTTATACAGTCAGAATTTCTTTTGATTTATTTTCTACTGCCGCGTCAATATCCTTCACAAATTTATCTGTGAGCTTCTGAACCTTCTCTTCCAGCTCTTTGATTTCATCTTCAGATACATCTTCTTTTGCCATTTTTTTGAAAGCATCGTTGGCGTCACGACGGATATTGCGGACTGCAACCTTTGCGCCCTCACCTTTTTTCTTAACATCTTTTACAAGCTCTTTACGGCGCTCTTCTGTAAGCTCCGGGAAAATAAGACGGATTACTTTTCCGTCGTTGCTCGGGTTTAATCCCAGATCAGAAACAAGAATTGCTTTTTCAATACTTTTAATAAGACTTGCTTCCCACGGCTGAATCTGAATCATACGCGCTTCCGGAACTGTAATGTTTGCCACCTGCTGAAGCGGTGTAGGAGTCCCGTAATATTCTACTGTAAGCTTATCGAGAATATGCGGATTTGCTCTTCCTGCACGGATTGTAGTAAGCTCTGTCTCAAATCCCACCAGTGTTTTTTTCATTTTGTCTTCATATTTCTGAATTCTTTCGTCCATTATTCTGTCTCCCTCTTTCATTCTTTCCTTATTTTAAATTTTATTTATCCTGCACGGTCACCTTTGTGCCGGAGAATTTTCCATGAACTGCATTTACAATACTGTTGTCTTCATCTAATCCAAATACAAGCATCGGCATTTTCTGTTCCAGACACATGATAGATGCAGTAAGATCCATCGCAGCCAGCTTCTTTTCCACTACTTCTTCGATAGAAATCTCATCATATTTTACTGCTTTCGGATTTACCTTCGGATCGCTGTCGTAAATTCCATCTACTGCCTTTGCAAGGAGGATTGCTTCCGCCTCGATCTCAACTGCACGAAGAACAGTAGCTGTATCTGTTGAAAAATAAGGGTGTCCTGTACCGCCTGCAAAAAACACCACCTTGCCTGCGGCAAAGCTTTCTTCTACTGCGTCTTTGGAATAAAGCGTTGTAAAGCCTCCGCATACAAAAGGGGTAAATATCTCTGTTTTTAATCCGAGATAACGACAGATATCTGAAACATAAATACAGTTCATAATCGTGGCAAGCATTCCTATCTGGTCTGCCTTATTTCTGTTGATTGTCTCGCTTGTACGGCCTCTCCAGTAATTTCCACCACCGATTACAATTCCCACTTCCATGCCTTCTTCAACAATCGTACGAATCTGTTTCGAAACTGCAATGACGGTTGCCTCGTCAAAACCGGTTTTCTTTTCTCCTGCAAGTGCCTCACCGCTTAACTTTAATAATACTCGTTTCATCCTTTTTACCTCTGTTTCTTTTTCATGCTTTTTAAGCTGCTTCTATTTTACCATATTGCAGCTACAATTTCATTACCATTTTCATCAACTGTAGTAGAAACTGTAAAGGTATCGTAGTGATGATACCCCGTTTTTCCTGTTCCCGGATCTTCTTCATAATCACTGCTTGCCGGACTTCCCATTGCCCCGATCAAGGAATCCAGAGATTGTCCGATATATTGTGAAGCCTGCTCTGCCCCGGGGTCGGGTTCTGGATCTTCCGGTTCCTCAGGATCCGGCGCCACAGTCGGTTCCGGTGTGTCGGTCGGCTCTTCCGGTGTATCAGTAACTTCCGGATTCTCCGTTGGTTCTGGTGTCGGAGTTGTCTCATCTTCTGTTTCTTCGTCTTCTTCCGAATCCTCTCCGTCTATTCCAAGACGTTCTTTTACATCTTTTAAAGTAGAGACAAGCTTTGTTCCTGTTGTTGTAAGATATTTTGCATAAGGAATGCCATCCTCACCGCTTCCATCCATGCAGAGTGTAATCTGTTTTATAGAAGAAAGCGGAAGATCGCGGAAGAAACATTCATTTTTTTCTTCGTCTGTAAAAGAAATTCGAATATCAAAGGAAGTGATCGTATTCCCATCTCCGTCCTTCTGATTTTTTTCATAATAATAAAGCGCTTTATCTCCATTTTTCAGAGTAAATTTCCCCTGGACAAGTTCATTGCCCCAGGAATCTTCTCCATCCTCATCATACGCTTCCTCTTCCGGCACATTTGGTCGGATATATATAGAAGAAATCTCGTCTCCCATATTATTAATAAGAACAAGACTTCCTGAAGTTTCTGTCTTTGTTCCTATTATATTTTTTATCTTTGCATTTTCATCTTCCGTTTTCTGCATATCTACGAGACCGCCGTCTGCTTTTGGAGTTGGAGTTACAGTTACTTCTGCTTTCTGTACCGGTTCCTCCTTTTTCTTTCCGCAGCCTGCTGCCAGAACCGCTGCAGCCAGAAGTCCCACAAGTATCAAATATCTTTTTTTCATTTATAACGCCTCCCATAAAATGGAATCCTGTATTTCACTTTTATCCTGTTCATTATTACAGAGTATCCCATTCTTGTCAACCAAAGGCAGATGAATTTTATAGATTTTTCACACTATCCCTTTCTAAGATGTCTTTTTTGCAAGTGCTGCAATGATATTCACACACCCTTCCATTCCAAGAGTAGAAGTATTCAGACAAATATCATAATTTTCTTTTTTATCCCACTCTTTTCCTGTATGGAAGTAATAATCATCACGTCTTTGGCGATCTGTCCTCATCTGCCCAGTTGTTTGCAATCAGCGAGATCCCATAAAGAAGGCTGATGCTTTTCTGCTCATCAAATCCCTCCGGAAAATCCGGATTAATTCCATAGCGCTCCCCTGCTACCATAAGAAGATTGCTGTCATAGCAGGAAATTCCCAACTTCTCAGAAAGCATAAATGCAACTCTTCGTCCACCGCTTCCGTATTCCCGGTTAATAGTCACAATTTTCATGTATATCGCCCCTTTCATCGGATTTATCGTACGTTTTTTAATTATTAATGTATATTATATAAATTTTCTGTGCTTTTTTCAATCATTAAAATCCATTTTTTTGCCGTTCTTTACGCATTTTTCTTCTCTGAATCCCAGCCTCATATCTTGCTTTTTCCGCCTCTGTCTTTACAAGAAGCCCGGGAACCTGCAAAGGACGCTCTTTTTCATCCATTGCCACCATCACAAGAAACGCCCTGTTTACAGAATAACAAAGACCATCAGAATGTTCCACATACGTATCTACCTCCACCTCCATAGAAGTATTTCCCACATACGTTATATACCCCACAAGCACAAGAAGTTCTCCCTCACGTGTGGGCTGTTTAAACTGCAGATTATCAATGGCTGCCGTTGTCACTCTTTTAGTCCCTGCATGGCGCATGGCAACTACACTTGCCACCTCGTCAATCCACTGCATCAGCATCCCTCCGAAAAGGCGCCCTCCTGCATTTAAATGCGGCTGCATCACAAGATGAACTTGTTCTGTTCTGGAATCTTCCACGGAAAGCATTTTTCTATTCATTTTTTCTCCCTATAAAAGCCATGAAAGACGGCTTCCTTTCTTTGTTTTTTTCACAATAATTTTCGGTTCAATCTGTTCCTTTAATTCTGTCACGTGGGAAATAATCCCAATCAGTCGGTTTTCTCCTGCCAGGTCATAAAGAACGCGAATTGCCTGTTCTCTGGAATTTTCATCAAGAGAACCGAATCCCTCATCTATAAAAAGTGTGTCAAGCCGTACAGCACCGACGCTGTCTCCTATGGTATCTGCAAGACCAAGCGCCATAGAAAGTGCCGCCATAAAAGACTCTCCTCCGGAAAGGGTTTTTACATCGCGCTCGCTTTCTGTCACAAGACTGTATACATTCAGATCAAGACCAACCTTTCCTCTGTTTCCCAAATTTTCCAGATTTCTGCATTTTAAAATAAACTGTCCTGCAGTCATCTGAATGAGTCTCTGGTTTGCCTTTGCGATAATCTTCTGAAAATACTGTCTCTGAATATAGGACTCAAAATCAATCTTTGCTGTTCCCGCAAGAGAACCGCAGGCAGTCTGACTTAAATGATGAATCAATTCATAAGCTTTCTTTAAGCTCACATACTCTTTTTCGTATTTTTTTAATACTTGTTCTGTCCGCTCATTTGAAATTCTCTCCCCTGAGACTTCCTGCCATCGGATTTCCAAAATGCTTCTCTCTGTTTTCAAACGCTCCAGCTCTATTTCTGCTGCTGCGAGAATCTTTTCCGGCCTCTCTTCCTGATTTTCCCATTTTTCCAAAAGAGCACTCTCCTGCTGAAAACCTGCTTTTAATTCTCCCTGCACCTGCTCTGCTTTTCGAATAAAAAGTTCCAGTCTCTTCCTTGCATCTTTTAGCCTATTGCTATGATGCCTGCATTCTTCTGTAAGA
>UQJE01000095.1 GCA_900541345.1 uncultured Blautia sp. | reverse complement strand
CTTGCAGGGACAGTGTGAAAACGCTGTCTCTTTTTCTTTTTCATATCCCCCATTTGTGGGACATAAGTATAGAAGGTACAAAAACAAGAGGGGGATTATAAAGTGTTTGATTATGGACTCAGTACCCTGGAGCAGTATGGACTTACTGCAAAAAGTACCCTGCGTACAAGAGGTGCGCTTTTGTGTCATACAGAAAAAGGACTTCTCATACTCAGGGAATTTGGAGGTTCTGAAAAAAAATTGGGGATTCAGCAGCAGCTTTTAAAAACATTGAAGGAAGAAGGCTGTATGGTAGATTGTTTTCTGGAAAATAAGGAGGGAAATCTCGTAAGCTATGATAAGGACGGGATTCCCTTTACCCTTCAGAACTGGTTTGAGGGACGGGAGTGCGACACAAAATCAGAGGAAGATATAATAAGAAGTATTTCTGCTCTTGGAAGACTTCACAAAGTCATGAAGATGGAAGGGGAGAGAAATTATCAGGAGAAGTCCTTAAAAGAAGAGTTTCAGCGCCATAATCAGGAACTTCGAAAAATCAGGAAGTTTATTAGAAGTCACGGGGCAGTGTGCAGCTTTGAAAAAGATTATCTGGCAAGTGTTGAATGGTTTCTGGAAAAAGGGGAGAAGGCGCTTTCCTTACTGGAACAGACAGAATATGAAACCTTGAGGGAGAAATCTTTTCAGGAGGGTTGTGTATGTCATGGGGAGTTCAATCAGCACAATGTACTGATAACAGGAAAAGGAGTGGCAGTGACAAATTTTGGGCATTTTACCTTTGATGTGCAGATTGGGGATTTGTACCGGTTTATGCGCAAAGTCCTGGAAAAGTATGGATGGGATTTAAAACTTTCAGAGAAAATGCTTTCTGCTTATAATAAAGAGCGAATCATTTCTCAGGCAGAGTGGGAAAACTTAAAAGTGCGTTTTACTTACCCGGAAAAATACTGGAAGCTGGCAAATTATTATTTTTGCCATAATAAGGCATGGATTTCGGAGAAAAATTCGGAAAAACTTCGAAGACTCATAGAGCAGAAAGAAATCTGGAGTAAATTCCCTGAAAAATGTTTTGGAAAATGATTTTACTTTTCTTTTTATAAGAAGTGTTATATAATGAAAAATATCAATTGCAGCCGAAAAAGGCTGCAAATAAAGAAGTACAGGGAGGAAATTGCTATGGAATATAAAGAAATTTATGCTCAATGGCTGGAAAATTCATACTTTGACGAAGCTACAAAAGAAGAACTGAAATCAATTGAAAATGATGAGAAAGAGATTCAGGAACGTTTCTATATGGATTTGGAATTCGGAACAGCGGGACTTCGCGGAATTATCGGTGCAGGTACAAACCGCATGAATATTTATGTGGTAAGACGCGCTACACAGGGACTTGCAAACTATATTGCAAAAGTGGGAAAACAGTCTCAGGGTGTTGCAATTGCTTATGATTCCCGCCATATGTCTCCGGAATTTGCAAAAGAGGCGGCATTATGTCTTGCTGCAAACGGAATTAAGGCATATATTTTTGAATCTTTAAGACCAACACCGGAGCTGTCTTTTGCAGTGCGTCACCTGGGCTGTGTGGCAGGTATCAATATTACAGCAAGCCATAATCCGCCGGAATATAACGGATACAAGGTATACTGGGAAGATGGTGCACAGATCACGCCACCTCATGATACAGGAATTATGGGAGAGGTAAAAGCAATTTCCGACTGGGAAACAGTAAAGACAACCACACAGGAAGAAGCAGAAGAAAAAGGCTTTTATCAGGTAATTGGAGCAGAGGTTGACGACGCTTATATTGCAGAACTTAAAAAACAAGTTCTTCATATGGATGCTATTGAAAAAGAAGGGAAAAACTTAAAAATCGTATATTCCCCTCTTCATGGTACAGGAAATATTCCTGCAAGAAGAATCTTAAAAGAGCTTGGATTTGAAAATGTATACGTAGTAAAAGAGCAGGAACTTCCAGACGGTGATTTCCCGACTGTAAGTTATCCAAACCCGGAAGCAGCGGAAGCATTTGAGCTTGGCTTAAAGCTTGCAAAAGAAGTAGATGCAGACCTTGTACTTGCAACAGATCCGGATGCAGACCGTCTTGGCGTTCGTGTAAAAGATAAAAACGGAGAGTATCATGACCTTACCGGAAATATGTCAGGCTGTCTCCTTGCAAACTATGAGATTGGACAGAGAAAGGCGCTGAAAGGCCTTCCGGAAGACGGAGCACTTATTAAGACAATCGTTACAAGCAATCTTGCAGATGCTATTGCAAAAGGATATGGCGTAGACCTGATTGAGGTTTTGACAGGCTTTAAGTTTATTGGACAGCAGATTCTTGGATTTGAAAACAGCAAAAAAGGCTCTTATCTGTTTGGATTTGAGGAGAGCTATGGCTGTCTTATTGGAACATATGCAAGAGATAAAGATGCCATTGTCGCAACTATGGCTCTCTGCGAGGCTGCTGCGTATTATAAGACACAGGGCAAGACTCTCTGGGACGCTATGATTGATATGTATGAGGAATTTGGCTATTATAAAGATGATATTCAGTCTGTGACCTTAAAGGGTATGGAAGGCCTTGAGAAAATCCAGCAGATTATGAATACACTTCGCCAGAATCCACCGGCAGAATTTGCAGGATATAAAGTAACTTCTGTAAGAGATTATAAAGAGAATACAGTGAAAGATTTGGCAACAGGAGAAGTAAAACCAACCGGTCTTCCGAATTCCAATGTTCTTTATTACGATCTGACAGACGATGCCTGGGTATGTGTAAGACCTTCTGGAACAGAGCCGAAAGTAAAATTCTATTATGGTGTAAAAGGTGCTTCCCTTGCAGATGCAGATGAGAAATCAGCGCTTATGGGAAAAGCAGTTCTTGACATGGTAGATTCCATGATGTAAAGAGATGGAGAAGAGTATAGAATATACCTTTGATGATTTTGTTGAGATTGTGCGTGAGCTTCGAAAGAAATGTCCTTGGGATAGTGTACAGACTCACGCGTCTCTTCGAACCTGTCTGGAAAATGAGTCCCGTGAAGTTCTGGAAGGGATTTCCCTTTTTGAAAAAACAGGGGACGGAGAAAATCTCTGTGAGGAGCTTGGAGACCTTCTTTTGCAGATTGTGCTGCACAGTATCATTGCGCAGGAGGAAGGCATTTTCACGTTGGAAGATGTGATTTCCGGTATCTCCGAAAAGATGAAATTTCGGCATCCAAAGATTTTCAGACCGGAGGATAAAGAGGCGGCAACTATGAGTTGGGACGAGCTAAAACGGGAAGAACATATTTTGCGGAAAAAACTGGCAAATAAGGACAGAAACGCTTAAAATAAACAGAAAAACCTTGACAATACAGGGCAAAAGGTATATATATAAATGATATAGCGCTGTCGCAGGGACAGTCGCTGCACAACAAGAAAGAACTTAATGTATAGGAGGAAACACCATGAATAAAACAGAATTAGTAGCAGCTATGGCAAAAGACACAAACCTTTCTAAAAAAGATGTGGAAGATGTATTAAAGTCTTTTGTTGATGTTGTATCCCAGGAGCTGAAAAACGGTGGAAAAATTCAGTTAGTCGGCTTCGGTACTTTCGAAGTAAGCGAAAGAGCTGCTAGAGAGGGAAGAAATCCTCAGACTGGTGCTACCATGAAAATTGAAGCTTCCAAGGCTCCGAAATTTAAAGCAGGAAAAGCTTTAAAAGATTTAGTAAATGGTAAATAAGAATGACCACAGGGGGAACGGCGGTTCCCCCTTTTCTTTTTAAAAGGAGAATAAAATATGCGTTTAGATAAGTATTTAAAGGTATCCCGTCTGATTAAAAGACGTACTGTGGCAAATGAGGCGTGCGATGCAGGAAGAGTTCTCGTAAACGACAAGCCTGCAAAGGCATCTGTGTCTGTAAAAGCAGGAGATATCATTGAAATCCAGTTTGGAAGCCGAAATGTAAAGGTGGAAGTGCTGGATGTAAAAGAGACTGTGAAAAAAGAAGAGGTGGAGAGCCTTTACCGTTACCTTTGAGAAAGGTCTATTTTCCCGATGTTATTCATACAATAACGTATAGGAATGCCGGGAAAGCGAGGGTGTTGATTGGAAGAAAAGAAAGCAGCGGTTCCCCACACCGTGGAAATTAAAAAGCGCCAGACCGGAAGGGTGACAGGCGTAAAGGAAGTAGACTCCTTTTCAGAGGAGGAGATTCTTCTTCAGACAGAGGAGGGGAGGCTTCGAGTGAAGGGGTCTGGTCTTCATATCCAGTCTCTTGATCTGAAAGAAGGAATCCTCACAATGGAAGGGCGGACAGACAGCCTGACATATCTTTCCAAAGGAGAAAAAGTACAGTCAGAATCTTTTATGAAAAGGCTGTTTCGGTAAGAGTGAGCACGTATATAAACAGAGAGGTCCTTCTTTTTTTTCAGGCAGCCTGTGTGGGAGGGGCGCTGCTTCTCTGCTATGATATTCTGGTTGTTCTTCGTAATGTGATTCCACACTTCAGATGGGTGGTAGCAGCGGAAGATATTCTTTTCTGGATTTTCGCAGGCTTTACCCTGTTTGCGGGAATATACAGGGGAAATGAAGGAAAGCTCAGAAATTTTCTTTTTCTGGGAAGTGCTCTGGGATTTTGTCTTTGCAGAGTCACGCTCAGTCCTGTGTTTGTGTCGGTTTTTATAAAAATCCTGGAGTTTCCGGTTTTTCTCATGAAAAAGACAGTAAAAAGGTTGCTATTTCCTGTAAAAAGGTGTAAAATTTTTTTGAAAAACAATACCCTGAGTAAGAGGTTGGAGCAAATTGAAAAAAAGCAGGAAAAAAAGAAATCAAAGAAGAATCGGATATAATCAGCTTGGCATGGTTGCTATTGCCCTTATTGTTTTTGTCCTGCTTGTGGGACTGGTAATACAGAGCAATACATTAAAAGGGCGTCTTGATGTTTACAGTACAAAAGCAGCATCTCTTGAGGAACAGATTCAGGCAGAGAAGGACAGGACAGAAGAGATTGACGGATTAAAAAAGCATATGCAGACAGATGAGTATGCAGAAGAAATCGCAAGAGAGAAGCTCGGCCTTGTAAAAGAGAATGAGATTGTATTCGAAGAAGAAAAATAACCCAAGAAAAACAGCGGAATTTGACGAACGATTCTGTGATGTTTTCGTCTTCCTTTGACAGATATTTTAACACATATCCCTTATAATACCCATTTAGTGAGACATAAAAGGGGGAGGGAGTATATGCAGGAATGGATAGTTGCCATGCTCGTGATCAGTATACTGCTGATTTTCCGGGACATGGCAAAAACTATTTTATCAGGAAGAAAAATGAAAACAGAGGAAATACCGCTTTTTACGGAAAACCATCCCCAGAAAGAAAAAGTGCAGCGATATGCTGTTTCTTTTCAGAAGCTGGCGGATACTTTTTACGGAATGCCCTACAGGAAGGATTATTTGAGCAGCGGGCAGATACAGAAAATCCTGGAAGATGCAGGAGAACAAGTATGTGGAAAATGCTATCAGAGGGAACTTTGCTGGGGAGAGAATGCTTCGGAGATGCTAAGAGGCACGGAGGCGCTAATTCGCACAATGGAAGAAGGAGATGAGGAGGAACTGCGCCGGATAAGGGGAGAATGGTCCGGTGTATGCAGTCGTCCGCTTCCCTACATTCAGGTAGTTCAGGAGAGCTTTTACAGAGAAAAGCAGAATCTTATATGGGACAATCGCATGATTGACAACCGTCTTGCAGTTGCACAGCAGCTTTCGGAAATTTCACGGATCATGGAAATGGTAGCAGAAGATTTATACGATATTTCAGGTGGGACGCCCCAGTTTACAGAAGATCTGAAAAAGGCCCTTAGAAAGAAACATATTCTGCTAAAGCAGGTATGGGTGATGGATAAGGTAGAGGGAAGGCGTCAGGTTTTTCTTAATATGCGGGCGAGAAGCGGGCAGTGTATTTCCATGTGGGAGACTGCGCAGATCTTATCAGAAGTGTGTTGATGTCCCATGACTCCGGAGACAGGAAGTCGATGCATTGTAAATGGTGAATACCATACGATTCATTTTGTGGAGGATGTAAGCTATCAGATGATGTACGGTGTTTCTCGTCTTACAAAGGAAAAAGAAAAGGTTTCCGGAGACAATTACGTGTGCAGACAGGAAGACGGCGGAAGATTTGTCATGTGCCTTTCTGACGGTATGGGCTCAGGAATGGAGGCGTGTCGGGAAAGCGAGAGTGTGGTAGAACTCCTGGAACAGTTCCTTGACAGTGGATTTTCTCAGGAAACAGCGGCAAAAATGGTAAATTCTGCTCTTGTTTTAAAACGCCAGGATGGAATGTTCTCTACCGTGGATATTTGTGCGGTAGATTTGTATACGGGAATCTGCAGCTTTTTAAAGGCGGGAGCGTCGTCCACCTTTATCAAACGGGATCACTGGGTGGAAGCAATCACTTCCGAAAGTCTTGCGGCAGGGCTTGTACAGCAGATTGATTTTGACACGGCTTCCAGAAAGCTTTATCATGGAGATTATCTTATTATGATGACGGATGGAGTTCTGGATGCACTTCCTCTGGAACGGGAAGAGGAGACAATGAAAGAGATTATTATGGACATAAAGGAGGACTCTCCAAAGGAAATCAGCCGAGGAATTCTGGAGAGAGTTCTGGGATACAGCGATTACCGGGCAAGGGACGACATGACGGTTCTTGTTGCGGGAATGTGGAAAAAATAGGAGATATATGTACAGATTTGTAGAAAATTTCATCGAAGAAAATCATATGATACAGCCGGGAGATACCGTTCTGGCAGGTGTGTCCGGAGGCGGAGATTCTATGGCAATGCTGGATATATTGAGACGTTTTCGGAAAAAAAAGAATTTTACGCTTCAGGCAGTTCATATTCATCATCAGATCAGGGAGAGCGAAGCGGACAGAGACTGCGTATTTGTGGAAGAAATGTGCAGAAAATGGGAAGTTCCCTGCAGGATTTATACATATCCTGTTCCGGCTCTCTCGAAGAAGTGGAAAGTAGGGCTTGAGGAGGCGGGACGCATGGTGCGGAGGGAAGCCTTTGCTCTGGAAAAAAAGAGGCTTGGGCTTTCCGATAAAAATACAAAAATAGCCCTTGCTCACAATAAGAATGACCTTGCAGAGACGATGCTTCACAATCTTGCAAGAGGGACAGGCATACGAGGGCTTTCCACCATGCGCCCGGCAGACGGAGAGATTATCCGCCCTGTTATTTGTCTGGAAAAGAAGGAAATTGTCCATTATCTGAAAGAAGAGAATATTCCCAGTATTTTGGACAGCAGTAATCTTTCCGATGAATATACAAGAAACAGAATTCGTCACCATATTCTTCCGCTTATGGAACAGGAAATCAATCATAAGGCAGTGGCGCATATGGCAGCAGCTTCTGCGTTTCTCGGAGAGGCAGACGAATATTTTCGAAAAGAAGGGCATAAGCTTTTAGCGTGTTCTAAAATAACGGAAGACGGTATTTTTTTTGAGAACCTGTTTTCGGAACAGGAGACTCTGATTCAGAAGTATGCAGTGATGGAAGCCATGGAAATACTTTCCGGAAGCTGTAAAGACTTTACAGCTTTTCACGTGCAAATGCTGCTTTCTCTTTTTTCTATGGATACAGGAAAGCAGATTTCCCTTCCTTATGGACTTTCTGCTCTTCGAACATATGGAGGAGTCATTCTGAAAAAAACATCAAAAGAGAAGGGGAATGAAAGTGAAATAAAAGAGCTTCCCATTCCGGGAGAACTTTCCTGTGCATACGGACACTTTGATACAAAAATATTTTTGTATGAGAAACAGAAGATTGAAGAAAATAAGTGTACGAAATGGCTGGATTATGATAAAATAAAAAATAAGCTGTATATCCGCACCAGGCAGCCGGGAGATTATCTTATTATCAACAGGGAAGGAAGTAAGAAAAAGCTTGCCAGAGTTATGATAGACGATAAGATTCCGGGGGAGGAGCGGGATTTGATTCCTCTTGTCGCAGACGGGAAAGAGATTCTCTGGATTGCAGGAGGAAGAATAAATGAAAGGTACAAAATCACTGCCGCCACAAGGCGGGTACTGGAATTAAAATACAAAGGAGGAAATGTACATGAGTGAAAAAGTAAACGTACTGATCAGTGAAAAAGAAGTAGATGCAAGAATCCAGGAGATAGCAGATCAGATCAACAAAGATTACGCAGGAAAGGAAATCCATATGATCTGCGTATTGAAGGGCGGTGTATTCTTTATGTGCGAGCTTGCAAAAAGAATTACTGTTCCGGTATCTCTCGATTTTATGTCTGTATCCAGTTACGGGGACGACACAAAGTCAAGCGGTGTGGTTAAAATCGTAAAAGATCTTGATCAGCCACTGGAAGGAAAAGAGGTACTTGTTGTAGAAGATATTATTGATTCAGGAAGAACGTTAAGCTATCTTCTTAAGATTCTTAAAAACAGAAATCCCCACAGTGTACATCTGTGTACACTTCTGGACAAGCCGGACCGCAGAGTGGCAGAAGTAGATGTGGATTATTGCTGCTTTGAAATTCCTGATGAATTTGTAGTAGGATACGGACTTGATTATGCACAGAAATACAGAAATCTCCCATATATTGGAGTAGTAGAGCTGGGGGCAGAGTGAAAGGAGATTTAATTCCGTGTTTTATGAGGAAAGAAAGCCACATATAGGATTCTATGTGATGCTGATTGTAATGCTGATATGTGGGTATCTGTTTCTGGACAGTCAGAGAGATTCCCAGAGCAATTATACAATGGCACAGCTAGAAAAGGCATTGGACGAAGGTAAGGTGACAGACGCCAGAATACAGCCTAACAAGGAAGTTCCTACAGGTGCTGTGACAGTGAATATTTCAGGAGAGGGACAGAAACGGTTTTATGTGACAGATGTAAAAGAGGTGGAAGAGCTTTTGAGGGAAAAAGATATTTCTCCTCTTGTGTCAGATGTGCCAAGAGAAAATACTCTTCTGGCAAGCCTGATTCCTACTTTGATCACTTGCGGACTTGTTCTTTTTC
>UQJE01000094.1 GCA_900541345.1 uncultured Blautia sp. | reverse complement strand
CCGGTAACTATGCTTCTGATGAAGCAAAAGAAATCGCACGATTAAAACGAGAATTGCGATATGCACAGGGACTCCGTAATCTTGAAACATCTTGGTGTTTCCCGTTCTGATTATCATGCATGGCTAAAACGTGTTCCTTCTAATACAGAAAAAAGACATGAGGAAGCATTAACGAATTCATAGTCTCTGTGATTATATGTCACCAAACGATTATGAAGAGCTATATCACAGACTTCAACAAGACGAATAGCAGCTAGCAGGTTAAAATGAAGAAAACCTCATTTTAACTTGTACTAAATCTTGACATAGGACCATACCTGTTCATATCCAGTTATGAATTATATGATAAAAACACTTTATATCCCGTATTAAAAATACACTTTCTCTATTATCAGCCCACTTCACAATATGCAGAATGTCACAAGGTTTTCCTGATTGTTCCTTTTTCTCTATTATGTCCTTTATGATATAAAATCCTGTTTTTTCATTCGTTCCATCATTTCTTCCGAAATATGAAAAAAGTCCCTCGCCTTGCGGCGAAGGACTGTACTTACAACCCGACCATTTATATACCACATATCGGTCAGTGGTAAACTTTCTTTGTACTAATATACTAACAAGTACAAAGCGGAAAGTCAAGAGAACCATCCATTAAAATTATATGCAAATTATATAAAATTATTCAAACTCCAGACAGACGGTATGCCATATAAGTGAAAATCATTGATTTTAAGGCATTTTCAGGAACTATCAACCACTAAAATTTATATGAAAAAAAATAAAAAATGCAATAAAAATGCAATCGAAGTACATTCAGATTTTATAAGATAGACCGGCAAACCTCAATATCATTCAAAAATAGATGTTCAACAATGAGCGTCTATTTTTTATAGCATTAAAAATTAGTATTGACTTCCATGTGCATGTATATTAAAATTAGTTTTACATATAATATACAAAGTCGTAAAACTAAAAGGAGGAACACATCATGTCAATCGAAACAATTATTAACCGGCAATATGATATTGCCAACAATCAAGCAGATGATATACAATTACCCAAACAAAAAATTTATGCTATGTGCAATCTTCGGGGTGGCATTGGAAAAACTACTCTTTCATTTAATTTAAGTTATCTAACTGATAACCTTTTAGCTGTTGATACCTGTCCTCAAGGTAATTTATCATTTTTTTATGATTCCAATTATTATTCTGGACAGCAGACAAATGTGAAAGATATGTTATTACCATATTTAGTTCCTGGGTTAGGGAAAGCAACACGTGTGGCATCATATATTGGTGCAACAAACTCGTATTTCGCATCTAAAAACAACTATTATATTCCATCATCTGATGAATTATATTTATTACCATCACAGCTGATTACGGCTATAAATCAAACTTCTGGTTTACAACAGCCACAAAAAGACCAAGCACTTAAAAGCATTCTTTACTCTTTAAAATCAGAAATTGAAAGAGAACTTTCGGAAAATTCTTTAGATAAATGCTTGATTGATACATCACCCTTTTTTGCTGGTGCTACACAGCTTGCATGGTATGCAGCCGACGCCTTAGTAATACCTGTACGTACAGACCAACAATCTATTAAATCTTTAGAGCTATTAATCAATACTTTAAGTAGTCCACAAAGTGAGTTTAGAAAATATCTACCGGAAACTGATATGAATGTACCAAAAATTCAAATGGTTGTACTTACTCACTGTGGTTGGTCTACTGTTGCAGGTGCAAGAAATGAGCCTAATCAACAGACTAAAGTTTATCTAAAAAAAGTTTATGATATTTTGTCAAAGCATAGGACACTGTTATCAACAAATAATCCGGACAACCATTTATTTATGCTAGATGACTTTTTAGGCTCTGGTCGTATTTCATCTATCGAATCAAAACCAATGGATTTATTGCAAGAAGGTGAAACTAAAGTAATTGACAGAGTAAGAGTTAGTGTAAATAAATCAGTAGGTAAGTGCAAAAATCAGTTGAAATTTATTTCCAGACAATTATGGTAATACATTTTCACTAATGGTTATTATAAATTCAATATGTCAATTATCATTCCTTATAGACGTTCAGAATTGAGCGTCTATTTTTTCACCCAAAAATCAGAAAGGATGTGATACTACGAAGAAATCACCACCGCCGGAGCGTTCCCCTCCGCTTCCAGACCAGAATCCGAAACCAACCATCAAACACAACATTCAGAAAGGACAGGTACATCTATATGGAATTAAAATTCGTTATCCCCAACATGGAAAAGACATTCGGCAACTTGGAGTTTGCCGGAGAAGACAAAACAGAACAAAGAAGAATCAACGGACGTATGGCGGTACTCTCCCGTAGCTTCAACCTTTATTCAGACGTACAGAGGGCGGATGATATTGTAGTTATCCTCCCTGCCGAAGCCGGAGAGAAACATTTTGACTTTGAGGAACGTGTGAAGCTCGTTAATCCCCGTATCACCGCAGAGGGCTATAAAATCGGCACAAGGGGCTTTACCAACTACATTTTACACGCTGACGATATGGTAAAAGCGTAAGGAAAAGGAGGACATCAGACTATGAGATTAGCAAACGGAATCGTGATTGACAAGGAAGCAACATTCGGGGCATTGAAGTTTTCTGCCCTCCGCCGTGAGGTTCACCTCCAGAATGAAGACGGCTCGGTATCAAAAGAAATCAAAGAACGTACCTATGACTTAAAATCCAGAGGGCAGGGGCGTATGATTCAGGTTTCCATCCCTGCCAGCGTGCCGTTAAAGGAGTTCGATTACAACGCAGAGGTAGAAATTATCAATCCTGTGGCGGATACCGTAGCAACGGCTACCTTTCAGGGAGCAGAGGTGGACTGGTACATCAAGGCGGAGGATATTGTCCTGAAAAAAGGGGCTGCCATGAATCCGCAGCAGCCGAAAAAAGATGAAGTAGTTAGAAAATAGGAATAGAGTAAAGGTCAAATCCTTCGCTCCACGCCAAATACAGCGCCGCTTATTTGCGGCGCTTGTAACACTCAGCCGGAAGGTCTTTCGACCATGGCATAAGTGGTTCTAACTCTTTTTCGTCTATACTTCCATCGGCACGAACAACCTGTGTCAGCTCTGTCAACAAATGTTTCATGTAATAGTAGACATTCAGGCCATTCGCCCGGGCGGTCTCCGTAACACTGTAAATGATTGCACTGGCATCAGCTCCTCGTACCGTATTGATGGTCATCCAGTTTTTACGGCCAATCGTGAAAGTTCTCAGCGCACGTTCGCTGGCCAGGTTATCAATCGGTACTTCTCCATCTGACAGGAATACTTTCAGATATGCTTCATGATTCAGGCAATAGTTGATGCCTTTGGCTGTTTCACTCTTTGGAAGCACCGACCGGTCCGCCTGTATCTTTCGGAGCCAGGCAAAGAATTCTTCAACCAGAGGCTTGATGGAAGCCTGCCGCTCATTTAAGCGTTCTTCTGGAGTCAGTTCCTTTAAAGCTCCTTCCAGGTCATAAATGGCACCAATTCGTACCAGTGCTTTATACGCAACTGACGCCTCGACCGCTTCTGGATTACTTTTTCCAATTGCCTTAATCGCATTTGCGAAGTGGCGCCTTGCGTGAGCCATGCAATTCGCATTCTTCACACCAGCAAGATCCCGCTCCAGCTTATGATACTGTTCCAGGCCATCAGTCACAAGAACACCGTCAAAGTCCTTATAATACGCTTTCGGATGATCGCTGTGTCGTGTCTTCTGGTATTCATACACAATGATTGGCGGCACCGGACTTAATTCTCCAGTGATGTGAACCCACATATAGCTTTTACTGCCTGCAGGTCTGCCGTCATGAATTACATCTACAGGTGTTTCATCACTCTGATTTACATGTGCTTCCAGCTGACGTTTTCTCATGAAATCACACACTGGCAATAAATAGCGTTCAGCTGTCCACACCGTCCAGTTCGACATCGTCTGTTTGGACAGATTCAGGCCGTTTGCCTGGAAGTCTCTGGAAATACGGTCAAGCGGATTGCTGTTTACATACTTGGCGTTGATGATTGCGGCTTCAAGAGAAGGAGTAGCAATGCTTCCCCTGAACATCGTTTCCGGGTGATCACCACGAAGAAATTCATCCTGATGCGCACCATCTGTTCCAACATACACTTTTATGATGTGTTTTTCAGCAGTCCATTTGGCCGGTTCGAAACGAAGCTGCCAGAAAATCTCATCCGGCATACTTTTCCAGTTTTCTTCACCGAAAGCCTCATTCAGTT
The DNA here is from genome assembly GCA_900541345.1 of uncultured Blautia sp. Lineage (GTDB taxonomy): Bacteria > Bacillota > Clostridia > Lachnospirales > Lachnospiraceae > Blautia_A. The sequence continues at coordinate 4,814 of UQJE01000094.1, read as the reverse complement.
CCTGTTCCGGTATATCATGAAGGATTACTTCCTGCGGAAAATCCTTCAGGTCTTCTTCACGCTGGCCTTTTTTCTTAGGCTTTCGCGGTACCTTTCTGGATGAATCAATGACCTCTTCCACAGTCGGTTCCTTGGCTGTTCCATCATAATTCGCTTCTGCCTCATTAAAAAAAGAAAGCTGGCCTGCGATATCATCCAGTTTTTCCGTATGGCGGCCGAAGCGCTGCTGATTTGCCAGCCGGATCTGCTCTACGAGGTTTTCATAGTTGTGTTCCAGTCGGTCAAGCCGGTCCTGCATCTGGTAGATGACATCGTCCTTAGTTTTATGATCCATCTTGTTCAGTTCATCTGGAGTGAATTTTTTGCACATGATATCCGCCTTTCTTACTAACGGTAGTATAGCAGAAATCTGTGACAAATGCGAATCAGCCTTCAGGCCGAGTTCGTCATTTTTTCCTGCCACGAAAGTCATCAGAATTCGTATGTCAGCCTTTGGAAATATAGGGTTTTCAAGGTGCAATTGCATCGTTCCTGCCTGATAGCAGACGAATGAATTGTTCTGATCCGGTCATCCATTGTAAACGATAGCAGTTCTTTTCAGTACCAAAACAGAAAATATATTTTCTCTGTTTTGTACAAACGTTTCAATAGATATTTTTCGGATCGACATCTTTGATTTTGGGATCCAGGGGATTTAAACCCATCATAAGATACTTGTACTGCTCTTCGGTAAGATCTGCGGCTTCCTGTATGTTTCTTGGCCAGGATAACCGTCCTGCTTCAAAGCGTTTATATAGAAGCAGGAATCCTGTTCCCATCCACAAGAGCCCTTTGCACCGATCAGAACGCTTCCCGCAAAACAAAAAGAGCGTTCCCTTCTCAAATGGATTTTGACCATACTTATCTCCTATAATCGTTGCCAGTCCATCAATGCCCTTTCTCAGATCAACCGTGCCACAGGCAAGAACAACACGGCGAATACCAGCAGCATCTTCAAGCATGGGACACCTCCTGAATAATCCGGCTCAGGAGCGCATCCGAGATTTCATTGGAAATATCAATCTGTAACGTTGCCGTCCGAATCGTTGCAACAGGTTTGTCGGAAACCATGTATGTATTTGTTTCCGCAGAAGTGTGGCATGGAATTTCAACAAAAGACAGTTCTGTTTTCTCGGTCACGGCAGGAACGGAAGAGTTTCCCTTCATTTCTTCATACGCCTGTTTCCGGAACCGTCGCTGCCAGTGATAATAGCTTTGTTCGCTAATGCCATTCTCATCCATCCAGCTTTTGGCTGACTGGCCTGCCGGTCTCTGACCGCAGGCCTGAATGATCTTTTTCCAGTACTCTGCACGGACTTCATGAGTACACTGATCCATAGTGTTTAGTCCTCCCTTGAAAAAATATAATCTCTCGGAATCTTCAGCCCAATGAAATCAAAGCTTTCAGATCCCTCTTTTTATAAAATCCCCCACTTTTTTGCCAAAATCGCTTGACAAATCTATCAAAAAATGCGGCGCTCCGCGCCCTTGATCAAAAGTACATTTTTCGATTGGAGGCGATTTTTTGTTACCTGTTAATTGCGGTAGTCATGCCGACTACCAGAACCTTGTTGTTGAAAATCTTCGTAAATATTATCCTAATCCAGATCTTCTTGCTCGTTCCACCTGGGATATCATTGAACGCTTTTGGCATCTGGATCTGTCTGATACGGACACCCTTTTAACTCATAAATATTCCAAATTTGGCCCTGCTCCAAGAACTCCTTCCTGTATGCAACGTTCTTATCTGCTTTCCATTGACTTTAAAGTTTCCTCGATTACCGAATGGGCCGCCCAGCTTAAGATGAATCCTCTTTTTGCCATCCTCAGTGGTTTCCAAGTCGGTGACACTCCAGGCGTTGGGACTTTTTATGATTTTATGAAACGCTTATGGGACTCTGATGATCCCCATATGGCTTCTCACATCCATCCATTAAAAGCAAAAGTGAAAAAGCCAGATGCAAAAGGCGAAAAGGCTGCTTCTGTTGAAAAAGTAACCGTTGCTGAACTTCTACCTCAGTTGGAAAAGACTGCCTTTCCTCTTAATGACCAACCCTATGCTTCTCTCTTTAAAATTTATCAGAAAGAATTCCTGGATGTCTCGGTTGAAAAGGGATTGATTCATAAGGATAGCCTTGCCCTTGCTGGTGATGGTACACCCGTTGTCACCTCACACAGAGAACGTAAAAAACGTATCTGCAAATGTAAAGAAAACGGCATCAACGACTGTAGCTGTGACCGTTACTTTTCTCAGCCTGACTGCGATATCGGCTGGGATTCCTCGCGCGACTGCTTTTATCATGGGTATGATTTATATATGCTGGTCGATTCGCAAAGCGATCTTCCGGTATTTCCCCACTATTCCTATGCTTCCAAACATGATTCGCACGGATTTCTTCAAGCTTTTTTCCGAATGAGAGCATTCCTTCCGGATTACAAAGTATCAAAAGTTCTTTTGGATTCTGCGCACGATGCCATGTCTTACTATCAATACTTCAAACGGCAAAACATCACTCCATTTATTGATCTGAATGGAAAAGGCGGCAGACCGCCTGTATATAAGAACGACTTTACTATTGATAAAGATGGCGTTCCTGTTTGCCCATCTGGACACCGAATGCGGCGCGATGGCATCGAAGTTGCAAAAGGCCGGATGAAATTCAAATGCCCGAAGATCAGCCATACAGGCGGCTGTATTTCCTGTACCTGTGACAAGCCATGTTCAAAGGCCAAATATGGGCGTACTGTTCATTTGATCTTAAATGACAATCCAAGACTGTTTAACAATCCACCAAGAAGCAGCAAAGAATGGAAACTGGAATACAATGCAAGAACATCTGCGGAGCGTTCAAACAAACGCGAGAAATTAGACTTTAAATTAGAAGACGGCAGACACCGCTCAACTAAGATGTGGTACTGCCGCCTCTATCACATCCTGATGCTGCAACATCTGGATGCATGGGATTTGCCATCTGAATCTCCACTAAGAAAGTTGATTTTGAATGCAGCATAATCCTATGACTATCATACCACGCATAGAGACGTAGTGGAAGCTATGTTTATTTCTCATGCAATTTTTTTGCTCCACAAACAATATTTACTTTTCAAGGTTCACTGCCAGAGTTTCGCTGGCATGATCAATCAGAATTCCGAGAGATCATAAATCTATTGTTTTTCTCAAGTATGCACTAAAAATGGATTTAGTGAAAGGCGAGTGGTTTGATCTTTACGGAATAGACATGGTTACTGAATATAAATAACATAGGTCAAGATTTTTTGCATAGCATCCAAAACCTTTAGTAGCCGAATTACTCATACAGCGAGTAGTTCGGCTACACCTTTCATAAGTTATTATAAAAAGTTTTCAATCAATAAAAATATAACTAAATCAATAAGCAAACTATCTTGTATAGTGGAACAGAACGGTAAAATCTTATTATAGTTAGTAAGAATAAAAGATATTAGTTGCTTACCGATTTTGGGTATTGCTGACATGTTCGATGAATCAAAAGTTGATTTAGACGTTGATGACGTTGTTAGAGATAACAATAACTCTGTTTTTGTATCTGTTTTCTCTCGATGAAAAGAAAAAGTAGTAGAATGTTTAATTTTTTTCATAACAATCCTCCTTAGCTGTTTGAGGTTAGCAACATGAATCTACTTTCATGCCGGTATCATCTAGTTATATTTATTGTATAACACTTATTCATTCTTTTTGTCAAGATTAAAAATTTAATTTATGAAAAGGAGGATTTCAGTATGAAACCATTTTTCCCCCGTGGAAAACGTATCCGTCCCACGGATAAAGACCTTGTGTTCCATACTTCCCTTGCCGCCCTGTTCCCTGTCTTCCTGCTGGTTGTCCTGCTGTTTCATATCCGGCAAATTGCCGGAACCAACTGGCAGGAAGTGTCCCTCTCCCAGATAACACAGGATGTAAATCTCCCTTATCTGCTATTCAGCATGGGCGTGGCAGGAATGGTGTGCCTTACAGCCGTTCTTCTGTTCTGGCGATACCGCAGGGATGAAGTAAAGCAGCTCATCCACCGCCAAAAGCTGGCAAGAATGGTGTTGGAAAACAAGTGGTATGAATCTGAACAGAGAAAGGAAGACGCTTTTTTCAAGGACTTGTCTTCCAGCCGTTCCAAAGAAACCATCACTTACTTTCCCAAAATCTACTACCGGATGAAACAGGGCTTGCTCCATATCCGTGTAGAAATCACCTTGGGGAAATATCAAGAACAGCTCTTAAACTTGGAGAAAAAGCTGGAAAGCGGCTTGTACTGTGAGCTGACGGATAGGGAATTAAAGGATTCCTATGTGGAGTACACCCTGCTCTATGATACCATTGCCAACCGTATCTCCATTGAGGACGTACAGGCAAAGAACGGCAGGCTCCGGCTTATGAAAAATGTCTGGTGGGAGTATGACAAGCTGCCCCATATGCTCATTGCCGGAGGAACCGGCGGCGGAAAGACCTACTTTATCCTGACTCTCATTGAAGCCCTGCTCCGCACCAATGCCGTCCTGTTCGTCTTAGACCCAAAGAACGCCGACCTTGCGGATTTACAGGCGGTTATGCCGGATGTGTACTACAAAAAGGAAGATATGCTCTCCTGCATTGACCGTTTCTATGAGGAAATGATGAAACGCAGCGAAGACATGAAGCTCATGGAGAATTACCGGACAGGGGAAAACTACGCTTACTTGGGACTTCCGTCAAATTTCCTTATCTTTGATGAATATGTGGCATTTATGGAAATGCTCGGCACAAA
>UQJE01000093.1 GCA_900541345.1 uncultured Blautia sp. | reverse complement strand
AAATTTTTTCCATAATGTTTCCTTTTCATTTTCAGAAGTTCAGATTCCTGTTAAGCATAACAGGTTTTTTCTAAAATAACAAGCTAGATTAAATTGACTTTTCCTATATATAATTATATAATAAAAGTCGAATTACAAAAAAAGGAAGAGCATTTTCGGGAAGCAGGTGGAAATCCTGCACAAGTCCGTTACTGTAAAAGTCAGATACCGGGTGCTTTTTTTCAGAAGGGAATTTCCTGCGGCAACCGGGAGATTTTCTTATATTTTCGCTGAATCGAAAAAGAGGCAGAGAAAGAAGGGATTTGTTGTCAGACAGATTCCTTTTTTATTTATGTTTCTTTTGTAAAGGAGCAGTATGAGCAATAACGGATTGGAAAATTATTATGTGATCCGAGGGCAGAAAAAACTACGCTTCGGTTATACGACAGGCTCCTGTGCTGCAGCAGCCTGCAGGGGAGCAGTAGAAATGCTTCTGGGAGAAAAAGAAGTAAAAGAAGTAAAGCTTATGACGCCAAAGGGGATTTCGCTTCTCCTTGCTCTGGAGGAAACTAAAAGAGAAGAGAAGTGGGTAAGCTGTGGCGTAAGAAAAGACGGAGGAGACGATCCGGATACGACACACGGACTTTTGATTTGTGCCAGAGTGGAAAAAACAGAAGATCCGAGAATTATTCTTGATGGGGGACCAGGTGTTGGGCGTGTGACAAAGCCCGGGCTTTCACAGAAAATCGGGGAGGCGGCAATCAATCCGGTTCCCAGATCTATGATTCTTTCTCAGGCAGAGGAGGCCTCTCTTTTTTATCATTATAAGGGTGGTTTAAAAATTACCATTTATGTGCCGGAAGGAGAAAGAGTGGCCTTGAAGACTTTTAATCCCCGTCTTGGTATTGTAGGCGGAATTTCTATTTTGGGAACAACGGGAATTGTAGAGCCTATGAGTGAGAAAGCGCTCATTGAAAGTATCCGCGTCGAGATGCGCCAGCACTATGCTCAGGGAGAAAAATACCTTCTTGTAACGCCGGGAAATTATGGTGCAGAGTATGTAAAAGAGAAGGCGGATCTTCCTTTTGAGCGAAATATGAAATGCAGCAACTACGTGGGTGAAACGATAGATATGGCAATAGATATGGGAGTAGAGGGGATTCTTTTTGTAGCTCATATTGGTAAGTTTGTAAAGGTTGCAGCAGGGATTATGAATACCCATTCTCATAGTGCCGATGGCAGAATGGAGGTTCTCGCCTCAAATGGAATCCGGGCAGGAGCACCTCTTTCCTGTGCAAAAGAAATTCTGGAAGCAGGTACAACGGATGAAGCGCTGACGATATTAAAAGAATACGGATATTTAGAAAAAACAATGAAAGAAATTATGGAGCGCATTCAATTTTATCTGAATCACCGCTCCAATGAACATGGGTATCTCGGGCAGACAGAAGACGCAGAAGAGCTGATAAAACGAATCAGAAAACAGTAAATGGAGGTTATTATGAAAGGTACATTATATGGAATCGGGGTGGGGCCGGGAGATCCGGAACTTCTTACTTTAAAAGCGCTCCGTCTGATTAAAGAGGCAGATGTGATCGCACTTCCGGGAGAAGAGCCAAAGGAAACTGTGGCATATAAAATAGTAGAAGGAGCATATAAAGAGATTTCAGAAAAAGTTCTTCTTCCTGTTCATATGCCTATGACAAAAGATCCGGAACTTCTTGAAAAATATCATGACGAGGGTGCTGTACTTATAAAAAAAGAACTGGATAAAGGAAAAAATGTGGCATTTTTAACACTTGGAGATCCGACGGTATATTCCACTTATATATATGTACATAAACGGATCAAAGAGATGGGATACCCTACGGAAATTGTAAGTGGCATTACCTCTTTTTGTGCCGTTTCCGCAAAGCTGAATACAGGTCTTGTAGAAAAGGCGCAGATGCTTCATGTGATTCCGGCCTCTTATCAGGTGGAGGAGGCGTTAAAGTTTCCGGGAACAAAGGTGTTTATGAAGGCAGGAAAGAAAATGAAGAAAGTGAAAGAAGCAATTTTATCTTCCGGTGCCTGTGGCATGATGGTAGAAAACTGCGGGATGCCGGAAGAAAAAATATATAGAAGCGTAGAGGAAATTCCGGATACAGCCGGATATTATTCACTGATTATTGTGGAGGAAGGAGAATAAAATTATGGTACATTTTGTAGGAGCAGGGCCGGGAGCACCGGATTTAATTACAATCAGAGGAAAACAGTATCTTGAGGAGGCCGATGTCATTATTTACGCAGGCTCTCTTGTAAATCCTAAGCTTCTGGAATATTCCAAGGACGTATGCACCATTTATAACAGTGCAAAAATGACTCTTGAGGAAGTGATTTCCGTAATGGAAAAAGCAGAGGCAGAGGGAAAGACAACGGTGCGGCTTCATACAGGAGATCCCTGCATTTATGGGGCAATCAGAGAGCAGATGGACATTCTGGATGAAAAGGGTATATCTTATGATTCCTGTCCCGGAGTCAGTTCTTTTTGCGGAGCAGCAAGTGCCTTAAATCTGGAATATACCCTTCCTGAAATTTCGCAGAGTGTGATTATCACGCGTATGGAAGGGAGAACTCCTGTGCCTTCTAAAGAGAGTATCCAGTCCTTTGCCGCGCATAATGCTACAATGGTCGTATTTTTAAGTACGGGTATGCTTGAAGAATTAAGCAGACGTCTTGTTGAGGGCGGATATCGCCCCGATACTCCGGCTGCTATTGTATATAAGGCAACATGGGAAGACGAAAAGAAATTTATCTGTACGGTAGATACACTGGCAAAGACAGCGGCAGAAAATAATATTACAAAAACGGCACTTATGATAATTGGAGACGCCGTAAATACGGCACATTATGAGCGCTCCAAGCTGTATGATCCGGGATTTACTACAGAGTTTCGTGAGGCGACAAAATGAATATAGCCATCATCTGTTTTAGCCTTACAGGGTGGGAGACAGGAAGGTGTTTAAAAAAAGGATTTGAAAGCGAGGGGGATGTGGTAACGCTTGCAGGAAAAAGCCGCTACCTTTCGGAAGGGATAAAGGAAAGCACAGGACAGTGGGCAGGGAAACGATTTTCCGATTCGGATGCCATTGTTTTTGTGGGAGCTTGCGGCATTGCTGTTCGAAGCATTGCCCCTTATATACAGAAAAAGACGAAGGACCCGGCCGTGCTTGTGGTGGATGAGTGTGGAAAATTTGTTATTTCCCTCTTGTCCGGGCATCTTGGAGGTGCCAATGCCCTTACTTTGAAAGCGGCAGAAATTCTGGAAGCCGAGCCTGTTGTTACAACGGCGACAGATCTCCATAACCGCTTTGCAGTAGATGTATTTGCAAAGAAAAACGACTGTAAAATTTTTAATATGAAAGCAGCAAAGGAAGTTTCTGCAGCACTTCTAGCCGGAAAAAATGTTGGATTTTTCAGCGATTTTCCATGGGAAGGAGAGCTTCCAAAAGGACTTGTTCTCTGTGAGGGAACAGAAAAAAATCTGCCGGAGACAGGAGTTGTGGTTTCCGTTTATAAGAACCGGAAGCTTTTTAAGGAGACGGCTTCTATTGTGCCCCCTGCTGTAGTTCTGGGCATGGGATGCAGAAAAGGAAAAGATACAAAAAGCGTAACCCAGGCAGCTAAAAGTTCTTTAGAAGAGGCAGGTATTTATCAGGAAGCGGTTGCCTGCATTGCGAGTATAGATATAAAAAAAGAGGAGGAGGCATTTCTCATGCTTGCTGAAGAGTGGGGGATTCCTTTTCTTACGTATACAGGGGAGGAGCTTTTATGTGCACCGGGAAAATTTACGCCGTCTTCTTTTGTCCGAACTGTGACAGGAGTAGATAATGTGTGTGAGAGAAGCGCAGTTCTCGGCGCGGAAAAAGGCGTTCTCATTCAGAAAAAAAAGGGAGAAAACGGCGTGACAACCGCCCTTGCATTAAAAGATTGGAGGATACATTTTGAGTAAAATATATGTAGTTGGAATTGGTCCGGGAGCATATGACCAGATGACAGGAAAAGCAATTAAAGCTTTAAATGACAGCGATGTGATCATTGGTTATACGGTGTATGTAGATCTTGTAAAAGAATATTTTTCAGATAAGGAATTTATGACAACGCCTATGAAAAAAGAAGTAGATCGCTGTGTTCTGGCTTTTGAGGAAGCGGAAAAGGGAAAGACCGTTTCCATGATATGCAGTGGTGATGCTGGTGTTTACGGAATGGCAGGGCTTATGTATGAGGTGGGAAAAGACTACCCGAATACAGAACTGACTATTATTCCGGGAGTGACAGCAGCGACAGGAGGAGCTGCTGTTCTTGGTGCACCTTTGATCCACGATTTCTGTCTGATTAGTTTAAGCGATCTTCTCACTCCGTGGGAGAAAATTGAGAAACGTCTTCTGTGTGCATCAGAGGCGGATTTTGTTATCTGTCTATATAATCCTTCCAGCAAAAAACGTCACGATTATCTGCAGAAAGCATGCGACCTTATGATGAAACATAAATCTCCGGATACAGTCTGCGGCATTGTGGGACATATTGCAAGAGAGGGAGAGTGTGAAAAGGTAATGACTTTAAAAGAGCTTCGTGACACAGAGGTAGATATGTTCACGACAGTCTTTATCGGCAACTCTCAGACAAAGGAAATTGGCGGAAAAATGGTAACACCGAGAGGATATAAAGGCGTATAAGCCGGAGGGAAGCATGGAAAAAGTCATTGTGTTTGCAGGGACGACAGAAGGATATGAGCTGTGTCGATTTCTTTCTGAACATCAAATTTCTGTGTATGCCTGTGCAGCTACAGAATATGGAGGAAAGGCGCTTACAGAAACTCCGTATCTTCATATTCACACAGGGCGGTTAAGCAGAGAGGAGATGGAAGCGTTCTTTTTGAAGGAAGCGCCAAATTTTGTTCTGGACGCGACGCACCCCTATGCGGCAGAGGTTACAGATAATATTAAAAGCGCCTGTGAGAAAACAGGATTTTTCTATCAGAGAGTTTTACGGGAACAGGGAAGACAGGCAGAGAAGGCAGTGTATGTAGAAAGTACGGAAGCTGCAGCCGAGTTCTTAAATACAACGGAGGGAAACGTTCTTCTCACAACAGGCAGTAAGGAGTTGAAAAAATTCCTTGGAGTAAAGGATTATAAGGAGCGCCTTTATGCAAGAGTACTGTCTCTTCCATCTGTAATGGAGGAATGCAGTGCGGCAGGTTTTGAGGGAAAGCATTTAATCGGAATGCAGGGACCTTTTTCCAGGGAACTCAATGAAGCAATGCTTCGCCAGTTTCACTGTTGTTATCTTGTGACAAAGGATTCTGGAAAAGCAGGAGGATTTCAGGAAAAAATAGATGCAGCTTTCTCCTGCGGAGCCATTCCTGTAATTATAGGAAGACCTTTAAAAGAAGAGGGACTGTCCCTTGTGGAATGTAAAAAATGGCTTTCCCAAAAGTTTGGGTTTTCCTTAAAACCTCAGATTACTCTTCTTGGAATCGGTATGGGAAGCAGAGATACCCTTACCATAGAGGGAGAAAAAGCTCTGGAAAAGGCAGAGCTTTTAATTGGTGCAAGGCGAATTGCAGATTCTGTAAAAATGCCTCACCACACAGTTATTTATGAATATGACAGTGAGAAAATTTTAAAATGTATTGAAGAGAATTCCCAGTATGAGCATATTGTCATCGCACTTTCCGGGGACGTTGGTTTTTACAGCGGAGCAAAAAAACTTCTCCATAATCTGGGGGAAGATACCCGGGTGATTTGCGGAATTTCTTCCGTGGTGTATTTTATGGCAAAGGCGGGACTTTCCTGGGATGATGCCAAAATTGTAAGCGCACATGGACGAAACTGTAATCTTGTATCTCTCATATGCCATAGCAAAAAGGTATTTTCTATTCTTGGAACAAAGGATGGAATTTCTTCTCTTGCCGGCAGGCTTGTATCTTACGGAATGGGAGATGTACTTCTTTATGTAGGAGAAAATCTTTCTTATGAAAATGAAAAGATTTTTGTTAAGCCGGCAAGGGAGCTTGTTTCTTATGAGGGAGATGCACTCTGTGTTGTATGTGCGTATAATGAAAATGCTTCTGAGCTTATGTCCACTCACGGAATAAAGGACGAATGCTTTATTCGGGGCAAAGCGCCTATGACAAAAGAAGAAGTTCGGACAGTCTCTCTTATGAAACTTGGGCTTTCGGAAGATTCTGTCTGTTATGATGTGGGAGCCGGAACCGGTTCTGTTGCTGTGGAAATGGCGCTTCGCGCTCATCAGGGGAAAGTATATGCCATAGAGAAAAAGGAGGATGCCCTTGCTCTCATTTTGGAAAATAAAAAGAAATTTGCAGCAGATAATCTGGAAATAGTAGGAGGGTGTGCGCCTGAGGCAATGGAGGAGCTTCCTGTTCCCACGCACGCTTTTATCGGTGGTTCTTCCGGAAATTTAAAAGAGATTATACGATTGCTTCTTAATAAAAATCCGGAGGTCAAAATTGTAATTAACTGTATTACCCTTGAGACAGTAGGGGAGGCAATGGAAGCCATCCGTGAATTTGATTTTCAGGAAAGAGATATTGTTCAGATGTCTGTGTCCCGTTCAAAAGAAGTGGGACGATACCACATGATGATGGGGGAAAATCCGATTTATATTTTTACATGCAGGAGGGCTTCTTTATGAAAATACCCAGGATCCTTTTTGCGGCAGGTGCAAGCGGAAGCGGAAAGACAATGATTACCTGCGGCTTTCTTCAGGCACTTGTAAACAGAGGCTTGCGTCCTGCGTCCTTTAAATGTGGACCGGATTATATCGATCCTATGTTTCACAGCCGGGTAATTGGAACAAAATCAAGAAACCTTGATACTTTTTTTACATCAGGAGAAATGACCCGGTATCTTCTTGGGGTAAATGGAAAAGAATGCGACGTTGCCGTGATGGAAGGCGTAATGGGCTATTATGACGGAGTGGGAGGAAATACAAGTAAGGCAAGTGCCTATGACTTGGCAGATACGACAGATACCCCGGTTGTACTTATTGTGAACAGCAAGGGGATGAGTGTGTCTCTGGCAGCTTATATTAAAGGCTTTTTGGAGTTTCAGGAAAACAGCCATATAAAAGGCGTGGTTTTTAATCAGATGTCTCCTATGTTATATCCCCGAATGAAAGCACTTGTGGAAGAAACGCTTCCTGTGCGTGTTTTGGGATATGTGCCAAAAGTGGAGGACTGTACCATTGAAAGCCGCCATCTTGGACTTGTGCTTCCTGAGGAAATCAAAGGATTAAAAGAACGTCTATTACGCCTTTCCGAAATTTTGGAAAAAACTCTTGATATAGACGGGATTCTTGCGCTTGCAGAGGAGGCGGGAGAGCTTTCTGCATCGGAAAACTGTTTAAAAGAGAAGACCGCATATGGATATAAAAGCCCCAAACCTCTCCGGATAGGAGTGGCAAAGGACGAGGCGTTCTGTTTTTTCTATGAAGATAATTTTCGCCTTTTAAAAAGCATGGGAGCAGAGCTTGTGTGGTTTTCGCCAGTACATGATAAACTGCTTCCCAAAAATCTGGACGGACTATTATTATACGGGGGCTATCCGGAACTTTACGCAGAGATGCTGGAAAAGAATAATTCCATGCGAAAAGCAGTAAAAGAAGCCATTAAAGGAGGAATGCCCTGTCTGGCGGAATGCGGTGGATTTCTTTATCTTCATGAGGAACTGGAAGATATGGAAGGTACTCCTCACAAAATGGCGGGTGTTATTGATGGAAAGGCGTATCACACAGGAAAGCTTGGAAGATTCGGCTATATTTCCTTAAAACAGCAAAAGGAAGTGCTGGGAGAGAAAGAACTGGGAGAAATTCCGGCTCATGAGTTTCATTACTTTGATTCACCTCTCTGTGGAGAGGATTTTTATGCAGAAAAGCCGGGAGGAAAGAGAGGCTGGAGCTGCATACAGGGCGGAAAACGTCTTATGGCAGGATTTCCGCATTTATATTACTATGGAAACCCGGAAGTTCCAAAAGCATTTTTAAAACAATGTCTGGAATATTCCGAAGGGAGAGAACAATGAATGATACAATCGTCGCTTTTGCGGCAGGCTTTATATTAGACTTGATTTTGGGAGACCCCAGATGGCTTTACCATCCTGTCTGTTTTATTGGAAATGCCATTGCATTTCTGGAAAAAAAGATTCGGAAAATTTTTCCGAAAACGGAAAAAGGAGAGCTTTTTGGAGGCGCCCTGGAGGTGCTGCTGATCTGTCTTTTTTCCTGGGGAATTCCTTTTTTGATTCTTTACGGAGTGCGTCAGGTGTGTCTGCCTGTTGCGTTTCTTCTGGAAACTTTCTGGTGTTACCAGCTTCTTGCCACAAAGTCCCTAAAGACAGAAAGCATGAAGGTGTATGAGGCCTTAAAAACAAAAAGCCTTTCAGATGCCAGGTATGCGGTTTCAATGATTGTGGGAAGAGATACACAGGAACTCTCTGAAAAAGGGGTGACAAAGGCGGCTGTGGAAACGATAGCAGAAAATGCGTCAGACGGAATCATTGCTCCTATGTTTTATATGGCTTTGGGCGGTGTTCCACTTATGTTTTTATACAAAGGAATCAATACTATGGATTCTATGCTTGGCTATAAAAATGAAAAGTATCTGTATTTTGGAAGAACAGCTGCAAAGCTTGATGATGTAGTAAATTATATTCCTGCAAGAATTTCCGGCTGGCTTATGGCTCTCTCTTCTGTATTTGCAGGACTTGACGTAAAAAATGCAGTAAAGATATACAGAAGAGACAGAAGAAATCATGCAAGTCCCAATTCTGCTCAGACAGAAGCGGCTATGGCAGGAGCGCTTCGTGTGCAGCTTGCTGGAAATGCGTATTATTTTGGAAAGTTATATGAAAAACCAACAATCGGAGACGACCTGCGGCCTGTAGAGGTGGAGGATATAAAACGCGCAAATCGTCTTTTATACGCAACTGCCTGCTCCGGAGCTGTTCTTTTTTCAGTGTTGTGGATTTTTATATATGGGATAATTTTATGACAGGAGGATGAAAATGAAACATATTCACGGAGGAAATGTATATCAATATCAGAATTGTGTGGATTTTTCTGCAAACTGTAATCCCTTGGGAACACCGGAGAGTGTGAAAAATGCCATAATAGAAAGCCTGTCTCATATAAACGATTATCCTCAGGTAGGATGCGCTCCCTTAAAAGAAGCCATTGCTCAGTATGAGGGGGTAGAAAAGTCAGAAGTAATCTGCGGAAACGGGGCTGCAGAGCTTATATTTTCTTT
>UQJE01000092.1 GCA_900541345.1 uncultured Blautia sp. | reverse complement strand
GGAGCGTTTTTTATGCTATGGAACATTACGGAGTAATTTCCTATAGCATAAAAAACTGCCATCGGCGCAATGCCGATGGCAGCCCCTATTCCCATTAAACACGGGAAAGATATTCGCCTGTTCTTGTATCGATTTTCAGTTTGTCACCCTGATTTACAAATAACGGAACCTGAACCTGTGCGCCAGTTTCAACTGTTGCCGGTTTTGTTGCGCCCTGTGCAGTATTTCCTGCAAATCCAGGCTCTGTTTCAACTACCTCAAGCTCTACGAACAGAGGCGGCTCAATAGCAAATACGTTTCCGTTATGAGAACAGATTTTTACAACCTCGTTCTCTTTTACGAATTTCAGAGAATCTCCAACCTGGTCTTTTGTAAGAGCAACCTGATCGTAAGTTTCTGTATTCATGAAGTTGTATAACTCTCCATCATTGTACAGATAGCTCATGTCTACACGCTCAATACGTGCTGTTGGGAACTTCTCTGTAGGACGGAAAGATTTTTCCAGTACAGATCCTGTAATGATGTTTTTATATTTTGTTCTGACGAATGCAGCTCCTTTTCCAGGTTTTACATGCTGGAATTCGACAATCTGACATACATTCCCGTCAATTTCCAGTGTGAGACCGTTTTTGAAATCGCCTGCTGAAACCATAATTATATTTCCTCCTTATTGTACACTTCACTATGAGTTATTCTATAATACCCGGGAAGATTTTTCAACTACTTTTTTGTATATGCCGCTAATTTTTCTTCAATTTCCTCAATCAGGCCCTCAAAAGGCTGTACACCTGTTTCCACCTGAATATCTGCAAAGCGTGCATACACCGGATCACGCTGCTTTAAAAGCTTCTTGATCTTGTCTTCCTGATCGCCGCCTTCAATAAGAGGATTGCTGCTTCCTTCAAGACGTTTCTTAAGAACTGCATAAGAACCTTTTAGATAGATGACAGTACCAAGTTCTTTTAAATATTTCTGATTCTGTTCCTGAATGGGCAGTCCTGCCCCAAGGGAAAGAACCTTTCTCTCCTTATCTTCAATCAGGTTTTTTATGGCAAGTGTTTCAAGAGCTCTGTAAAACGGCTCTCCAAACCTTTCAAAAACCTCTTTGACAGACATATTAAACTTTTTTGTAATGATTCTGTCCACATCAATAAACGGCAGATTCAGGTCTTTTGCCAGTCGTTTTCCTACTCTTGTCTTACCTGAACCCATAAACCCAATTATGACAATGTGGTTCATGAATTTCCCTCCTCTTTCTGGTAAAAATACAGTACGATTTTTTCAAGATAACGTTTCAGGACAATCTGAATTTCTTCCTTAGGATGAATAGGCTTTACAAGAATATTTCGGATGCCCGCCCTTTTTGCTCCATACACGTCCGTAAAAAGCTGGTCTCCGATAAAAATCGTATTGCTTCTGTCTGTGCCCAGCATTTCCATCGCCTTTATGTAATTTTTCACAGAAGGCTTATGGGCGTTTTCGATAAATTTTTCTCCCACCGCCTCATTAAAAGAGGATACCCTCTCTCTCTGATTGTTTGATAAAAAACAGCAGTGAAAGCCAAGTTCCTTTAAATGGGTAAACAGCGCCTTTGCCCTGTCGTCCGCCGGAGCGCCGTGAGGCACAAGGGTATTATCTATGTCAAATAAAAGTCCTCTGTAGCCTTCCTGATACAAGCTGTCGTAATCAATCTCATATGCGGAATCTCTATATTCATCCGGAAAAAAACATCTAAACATAATTCGTCAGTCCTCGTTATCCTGTTTCAGATATGCCATCATATCTGTCATTTTTTCTTTCATAAGATCATATCCGTGTTGATAAAAAGCAGCCAGTTTTTCTTCGTCCCTCTCTGCTCTTCCCACCGGCTCCATCTCTGGCCGGATCACAAAAATATGACCTTCATTTTCCCATTTCTCAATTAAATCCAACGTTCTGTTGTAACTTCTGTACCGATTTAAAAGGGTATTGAGAAGCTGGGGATATTCCCGGAACGCAGCCACATAAAGAGCTTTGCTTTTTCCCGGTTTTTCCTTGCGGTATCCATAATTTCTCGTAAGAATTACCACATTTTTCCGGAATCCCTTTTTCATTGCATGGATCACAGGTATGGAATCTGCAATTCCTCCATCAAGATACATCTCTCCGTCAAGCTCTACCACAGGGCTTACAACCGGAAGGCTTGAGGAAGCCCGGCAGATATTCATAAGCCTCTGCCGGTCCTCCCTTTCAGAAAGGTATTCTGCCTCTCCTGTATTGCAGTTTGTCACAACAAGCTCGCATTCTGTCTGCGACTGAAAGTATGTATCAAAATCAAATGGGAAAATCTCATTGGGATACCTGTCAAAAAGCATATCCATATCAAAAAGGCTTTTATTTTTAATTACATTGCCCATGCTGATATAGCTGTATTCCTTGTCCTCCTGAATCATGCACTGCCTTGTCCGTCCTGTCTGTTTTGAAACAAAATCCACTGCGTTGCATGCTCCTGCGGATACCCCTGTCACATAGGAAAATTCCGTATTCTGTTCCATCAGATAATCCAGGACACCGGCCGTAAACACGCCTCTGTTTCCGCCGCCCTCCAGGATAAGCGCTGCCTGATTTTCCTTTTTCATATTACGAAACCCTTTCTAGCGCTCGTCAAGCGGCACATAAGCTGCAGGTTCAAGCACATTTTTATATGCGGGACGAATAATCTTATCTGTGTTGATAAGCTCTTCCATACGATGTGCGCTCCAGCCTACAATACGCGCTACTGCAAACATAGGGGTAAAGAGTTCCAGAGGCAGATCCAGCATACTGTAAACGAAACCGCTGTAAAAATCCACGTTTGCGCTGACACCTTTGTAAATCTTTCTCTCCTCTGCAATTACCTCCGGAGCAAGGCGCTCTACCATCGAATACAGGCGATAATCCTTCATTCTGCCCTTCTCTTTTGCCAGAGTTTCCACGAATCCTTTAAAGACCTCTGCTCTCGGGTCAGACACGGAATAAACCGCATGTCCCATACCGTAGATAAGACCTCTTCTGTCAAAAGCTTCTTTATGAAGCAGCTTTTTCAAATAATCTCTTACCTCGTCCTCGTCCTCCCAGTCCTTCACTTCTTTTTTCATGTCCTGAACCATGCTGACAACCTTAATATTGGCGCCGCCGTGTTTTGGTCCTTTCAGTGAGCCAAGTGCTGCTGCAATGGCAGAATATGTATCCGTTCCGGAAGATGATACCACATGAGTAGTAAAAGTAGAGTTGTTTCCACCGCCGTGTTCCATATGAAGAATCAGTGCAATATCCAGAATCTGTGCTTCCAGAGCTGTATATTTCTTATCCGGCCGGAGCATGCGCAGAATATTTTCTGCTGTAGAAAGCTCTTTTTTCGGATTGTGAATGTAAAGGCTCTTACCTCTTACAAAGTGATTGTATGCCTGGTATCCATATACGGAAAGCAGCGGGAATACGCTGATCAGATTAAGGCACTGACGAAGAACGTTCGGCAGGGAAATGTCGTCCGGATTCTTATCGTAGGAATACAGAGTAAGCACGCTTCGTGACAGCGCATTCATAATATCACTTGACGGCGCTTTCATAATGACATCCCTTGTAAAGTTTTTGGGAAGAGATCGCTGATTTGCCAAAAGATCGCTGAATTCCTTCAGTTCTTCTTTATTGGGCAGCTTACCGAAAAGAAGAAGATATGCTGTCTCCTCAAATCCGAAACGCTTATCTTTAATAAAGCCTCCCGTAAGTTCCTTAATATCATATCCTCTGTAAGAAAGACTTCCTGCACAGGGGACTTCCTGTCCGTCTACAATCTTTGTTGCCTTTACATTAGAAACCTGTGTCAGTCCTGCAAGAACACCCTTACCATTAATATCACGAAGACCTCTCTTCACATCATATTTTCCGTAAAGAGATAAATCAAGACTGCTGTGCTCTTTACATACCTCTGTCAGTCTCTCGATTTCCGGTGTCACTTTCATGTTAAATCCACTCATATTGTATTGCCCCTTTCATCTTTTATTCAGTCAGTCGATAAAGGTCCCTCCTCGTACCCTCTATGTATTTTCTGTGTGCTTTTCATCACATCTTATAACAGTATAACATTTTTTTCCTTTTCAGTCTATCATTTCTGTTTATATGTGCTTAAGAAATCACCAAGCTTCTTTGCCGCCTTCTCAAGCTGCAGAACATTTGGAAGATATACCACGCGGAAATGATCCGGCTGATGCCAGTTAAATCCTTTTCCAGGAACAAGAAGAACCTGCTTCTCATGAAGAAAATCAAGGGCAAACTGCTCGTCATTTTCAATATGGAACTTCTCCACATCAATTTTCGGAAAAATGTAAAATGCGGCCTTTGGCTTCACTGCCGTAATTCCCGGAATGTCCGTAAGTGCTTTATATATATACTCTCTCTGTTCATAAATACGACCGCCCGGCTGTATATACTCATTGACACTCTGGTACCCTCCAAGGGCTGTCTGTACAATGGACTGTGCCGGAACATTGGAACAGAGCCTCATAGAAGAAAGCATATTTAAGCCTTCTATATATCCTTTTGCACGGTTTTTCGGTCCGCTTAATACCATCCAGCCAATCCGGAAACCTGCAATCATATGAGATTTGGAAAGTCCGGAAAATGTCACGCAGAATAAATCCGGAGCAAGAGAAGCAATGGACGTATGCTGGTACTGATCCATAACAAGGCGGTCATAAATCTCATCTGAAAAAATAATCAGCTCGTGCTCTCTTGCAATCTGCACGATCTGCTCCAGAACATCTCTGGGATATACTGCTCCTGTAGGATTGTTTGGATTAATGATTACGATTGCCTTTGTCTTATCTGTGATTTTACTCCGGATATCATCCATATCCGGATACCACTCCGACTGCTCGTCACAGATATAGTGTACAACCTTTCCTCCGGAAAGTGTTGCAGTTGCTGTCCAGAGCGGATAATCCGGAGCAGGGATCAGGATTTCGTCTCCGTTATTTAAAAGAGCCTGCATACAGAGGTTAATAAGCTCGCTTACCCCATTTCCTGTGTAAATATCATTCATGGTCACGTTGGGAATCCCACGAAGCTGGCAATACTGCATAATGGCCTTTCTTGCTGAAAAAATCCCTCTGGAATCAGAATATCCCTGGGAGGTCCGTATATTGCTCAGCATATCCAGAATCACTTCCTGAGGAGCGGAAAATCCAAAAGGATACGGATTTCCGATATTCAGCTTCAGGATTTCTTTTCCTTCCTCCTCCATTCTTCCTGCCTCATCTACTACAGGTCCTCGTACATCGTACAATACATTATCAAGCTTTGAAGATTTTTCGAATGTTCTCATTTTATCTTTCCTCCCCTTTCACGAAATCGGTATTTCATTATAATCTCACATTTACCCGGCTTTCGCAAGTCTCAGCGTTCATGTTCAAAAAAATTTAAAAAACTCTTTTCTTTTTTAACACTTTAGTGTATAATAACGCACATAAAAAAATACAACAGTTGGAAGAGGAGGATTTATTATGTCTTATACTGAAGAGGTTTATGAAAGAGTCGTAGCACAGAATCCCGGCGAGCCGGAGTTTCACCAGGCAGTAAAAGAAGTTCTTGATTCCCTGAAAGTGGTAATCGACCGAAACGAGGAAGAATACCGTAAGCTTTCCATTCTGGAGCGTATGGTAGAGCCGGAAAGAATTATTTCCTTCCGTGTACCGTGGGTAGATGATAACGGAACCGTACAGGTAAACAAAGGTTACCGCGTACAGTTTAACAGTGCTATCGGACCATATAAGGGCGGTCTTCGTTTCCATCCTTCTGTAAACCAGAGTATCTTAAAATTCCTTGGTTTTGAACAGGTTTTCAAAAATTCCCTGACTGGCCTTCCTATCGGCGGCGGAAAAGGTGGTTCCAACTTTGATCCGAAAGGCAAATCTGACAGAGAAGTGATGGCATTCTGCCAGAGCTTTATGACAGAGCTTTCCAAATACATCGGTGCAGATACAGACGTTCCTGCCGGAGACATTGGCGTAGGAGCCAGGGAAATCGGCTATCTGTTCGGACAGTACAAACGCATCCGTGGTCTTTACGAAGGTGTCTTAACAGGCAAAGGTCTGACTTACGGCGGTTCTCTTATCCGTACACAGGCTACCGGTTACGGCGTTGTCTATATGCTGGACGAAATCACAAAAGCACATAATGATTCCATCAGTGGAAAAACTGTTGTTGTAACAGGTTCCGGAAACGTTGCTATTTACGCTGTAGAAAAAGTACAGCAGCTTGGCGGAAAAGTTGTTGCCATGAATGACTCTAACGGATTTATTTATGATCCGAACGGCATTCAGCTTGATGTTGTAAAAGATATTAAAGAAGTAAAACGAGGACGTATTAAAGAATACGCAGAGAGAGTGGAAGGTTCTGCTTATACAGAAGGCAAAGGTATCTGGAACATTAAATGTGACGTTTACCTGCCATGTGCAACACAGAACGAGCTTGACCTTGACGGTGCAAAAGCGCTTGTTGCAAACGGCTGCAAATATGTAGTAGAGGGTGCAAATATGCCTACTACTCTTGAAGCAACAAACTATGTAATGGAAAACGGCATTTATTTCATGCCCGGCAAGGCTGCAAACGCTGGCGGTGTTGCAACTTCCGCTCTCGAAATGAGCCAGAACTCCATGAGACTGTCCTGGACAGAAGCAGAAGTTGATGAAAAACTCCATAATATTATGGTGGATATTTTCAAAAAAGTAGATGCTGCTGCAAAGAAATACGACCTGGCAGACAACTATGTTGTAGGCGCTAATATTGCAGGTTTTGAAAAAGTAGTAGATGCAATGAAAGCACAGGGTATTGTTTAATCCCGTTATATCCTATAGGATAAGAAAAATCCCCGGAACCATACAGCTCCGGGGATTTTTCTTTTTTATTTTTCTGTACAGAATCTTACTTCTTTTCCTTCCAGGATCATATTTGTAGTACGCACTGCACACATTTTTCCGCACATGGAGCAGGTATGTCTGTCAGAAGGCGGAGTACTTTCAAAATATCTTCTTGCCTTTTCCTCATCCATAGAAAGACGGAACATTTCTTCCCAGTCTACTTTATGTCTTGCCTCTGCCATCTCATTGTCCCATGCTCTTGCATTTGGAACGCCCTTTGCAATATCCGCCGCGTGTGCTGCGATTTTTGATGCGATAATTCCTTCTTTTACGTCCTCTAAATCCGGAAGGCGCAAATGCTCTGCCGGTGTAACATAGCAAAGGAAATCAGCGCCGCTTGCTGCCGCTATAGCGCCTCCGATTGCAGATGTGATATGATCGTATCCCGGCGCCACATCTGTGACAATCGGTCCCAGAACGTAAAATGGTGCATTGTGACATATTCTTTTCTGCATCTTCATATTAGCGGCGATTTCATCCATTGCCATATGTCCCGGTCCTTCTACCATTACCTGCACATCCTTCTCCCATGCACGCTTTGTGAGATTTCCCAGCTCAATTAATTCTGAAATCTGTCCCGCATCGGAACTGTCGTCAATGCAGCCCGGGCGAAGTGCATCCCCAAGGCTTATGGTGACATCATATTCTCTTAAAATATCAAGGACCTCATCGTAATATTCATAGAAAGGATTCTCCTTTCCCGTCATCATCATCCATGCAAATAAAAGAGAACCGCCTCTTGAGACAATATTCATTTTTCTTTTATCCCGCATAAAAGCTTCCACTGCTCTCCTGTTAATCCCTGCATGAATCGTCATAAAATCCACGCCTTCCTCTGCGTGTGCCCTCACTACCTTCAGAAAGTCCTCCGCTGTAATTTCAAGAAGATCTTTTTCCAGGTATCCAATGGCATCATACATGGGAACCGTTCCGATCATAGCCGGAGATTTCTGGATCAGCTCTCTTCGGAACGTATTTGTTTTTCCATAATTGCTTAAATCCATAATGGCTTCTGCTCCGAATTTCACAGCCATTTCCACTTTCTGCATTTCCACATCATAATTTTTACAGTCTCCGGAAATTCCAAGATTTACATTGATTTTTGTCCGCAGACCTCCCCCGATTCCTTCCGGAGAAATAGACGTATGGCGAACATTACATGGAATTGCCACTTCTCCTTTTGCAACAAGAGCCATCAGTTTTTCCGGCTCCATATGCTCCTTCTCTGCCACGATTTTCATTTCCGGTGTCAGAATCCCTTTACCTGCTGCTTCTTTCTGTGTTTTGTACTCTCTCATATGTGTCCTTTCCAGCCCCGGTTTCTTTTATAAAACAGAGCCTATGTGGGATTGATCGTTCTGTACAAAAAAAGAGAAACTACCTGTCTGGCAATTTCTCCATAAAATATCCGCTTCGAAAACATCCCTACGTTGGCATTATCCAAATCAGGTTCACGGGTCGAAGGTCCGACCTTCCTCTCAGCCTGTTATACAAGCTCCCCTTTTCTCTTTAATTGTCTTTTGTATTCTACACCTTTTTTTGACAAAAAGTCAATACCTGCCGCTTAATTCATAAATTTTTTCAGTTCATCCAAAAAGGTACTCACATCCTTAAATTCCCGGTAAACGGAGGCAAAACGCACATAGGCAACTGCGTCCAGCTTTTTTAAATGCGTCATAACGATTTCACCGATTTTTGTGCTTGAAATCTCCCGCTCTTCCTCATTGAAAATTTCACCTTCTATGGAATCAAGCATTTCCTCTATTTTTTCAATGGAAATGGGACGTTTATAGCAGGCGCGCAGCACACCGTCCTGTATTTTCTTTCTGCTGTACTGCTCCCTGTTCTGATCTTTCTTAATGACAGTTAAGGGGATCGTCTCCACTCTCTCGTATGTGGTAAATCTTCTCCCGCAGGCGTCGCAGAGACGGCGACGGCGTATGGAATTGGTATCTTCCACAGGTCTTGAATCTACAACTCTCGTATTATCCTGATTACAAAACGGACACTTCACAGTACACTCCCCTTTCTTATGCTGTATTTATGAATATTATACTTTATATTTTTCCTGTATGTCAATAAAAGAGCCTGCATATTTTCGCTGATTTTAGCATAAATTTTACAAAAACAGGTAATCTCATGCGTATCTGCGAATTAAAACAAAAAGAAATTATTAATGTATGCACCTGCAAAAGCCTTGGCTGCCCCATTGATGTGGAATTTGACTGTAAAACAAGTCGGCTGACTGCGCTGATTGTCCCGGGGCCCGGACGTTTCTGCAGCTTCTTCGGAAGAGAGAGCGAATACATCATTCCCTGGGAATGCATCTGTCAGATCGGCGAAGATATTATTCTTGTAAAAATCCAGGAAGACAAGTGCCTCCACAAAGAGCGGGAACATCTTTTATAACAGAATCTTCATCTTGAAAGCCATCTGGCTGTTG
>UQJE01000091.1 GCA_900541345.1 uncultured Blautia sp. | reverse complement strand
TAAAGGGACTTATGATTGAAAGTTATATTGAATCGGGAAATCAGAAAATCGGAGGAAATCACATTTACGGAAAATCTATTACAGATCCCTGTCTTGGTTGGGAAGAATCTGAACAGCTTCTTTACAGTATTGCAGAAATGTGTTAAAAAATGGGTACAGCTCTATAAGCTGTACCCATTTTTAATGACGCGGGTGCGCTTTCATATACACATCACGCATTCTGTTTATATTCATATTCAGATATACCTGCGTGGTAGAAATATCAGAATGACCCAGCATCTCCTGCACGCTTTTTATATCCGCTCCGTTTTGAAGCATATGTACTGCAAAAGAATGGCGGAGAGTATGTGGAGTGATATCCCCTTTTATTCCTGCCTCATCTGCATACCCCTTTAAGACTTTCCAAAATCCCTGACGGCTCATAGCTTTCCCGGAACAGTTTGTAAAAAGAATTTTTTCTCTTTCTCCGTGAACAAAAGCCGGACGTCCTTCTGTCATATATTTTTCCAACGCTTTTCTGCTCACATTTCCAATAGGAATCACGCGTTCCTTTTCATTATCATGACAGGTTACGTATCCAAGAGAAAGATTTACATCTTCTATCTCCAGATGAATTAGCTCACTGACCCGCATTCCCGTTGCATACAAAAGCTCCAACATGGCAGTATCACGAAGCCCTTTCGGTGTATTCTTTTTTGGCTGCGCCAGAAGAAGATCCACTTCCTCCACAGAAAGGATTTCCGGCATTTTCTTCTGCACTTTGGGCGGACGCAATTCTTCAGAAGGATCTTCCTTCACTTTGCCCTCACGAAATAAAAACTGAAAAAAAGCGCGCATAGACGCTACACTTCTTGAAATTGTAGAGGAGGCAAAATCTTCCCTCTCCATATAATCCATATACGATTCCAGATCAATCCCTCTTACGTCTGAAACATTTCGGATTCCTCTTTCGTCCAGAAAGTTTTCCATTTTTTTCAAATCTCTCTCATAGGAAATCTCCGTATTATGAGAAGTCTTTTTTGTATTATGTAAATATGCAATAAATTCTCTTATGTTTCTTTCCATTTCTTTTACTTCCCGTCTGCTTCTGTGCTATATTCTCAAAAAATGTATCTGTATTATACTTTGTATTTTACATAAAATCAAATGATTTTCTCATTTTTCTTAAAAAAAATCAAGAAATTTTACAGTTTTTTTCACAAACCAGGGATTTACATAAATCTCCAGTAAAATTCCGCCCATATAAAGTATTCCCCACCGGAAAAATCCAAGACAATATCCGGAAATCCCCTGTGGAAAAAGTCCTCTTCCCTTCCAGCAATTCAATGACAAATTATACACCTGCCGCATAAAATAAAAAAATACAATAAGATAAACAATTTCATGAGGAAAAAGAAGAGCCAGTCCCGCCGCCCCTCCCACAAATCCGAACTGCAAAATACTCATGGAAAGAATCGCTCCTGTTTTTATTCCTTCTCCTAACATGGTAAAAACAGAAACTGGCACTCCAAATACAGAAAAACCACAAAGCATACAAATAAAAAGCCATCCGCCTCTCTGGGCCAGAACCTGGAAAAAATATTCTTTTCCAGAAACATCTTCCCCCGCAAAAGCACCCAAAAGGTAAAATACATGGACTGTTTCCTGTTTCCACTGCATCTTCCACAAAAGATTTGGAAGCACCGTTCCTGCAAGAAACCCCAGCAGAAATAAAAATCCTCCCTGAAATCCTTCGAATATTCTGAAATTCCATTTTTTTATTTTCATTGTCTCACCCTGTACCATTTTACGCGGGGAGGAATCTGTTTATGACGCAAAAAAACTGTTATCCACCAATCTTTCTGTTGGATAACAGTTTTTTCTTTTATCTTGCGTAATCAATTGCTCTGCTTTCGCGAATTACATTTACTTTAATCTGACCAGGATACTCAAGCTCTGCCTCAATCTGTCTGGAAATATCTTTTGCAAGAATTACCATATCTGCATCGCTTACGTGTTCCGGAACTACCATAACACGGATTTCTCTTCCCGCCTGAATTGCAAAAGACTTATCTACTCCCTTAAATTCATTTGCAATATCTTCTAACTGCTTCAAACGGTTTGTGTATGTTTCAAGAGTTTCCCTTCTTGCTCCAGGTCTTGCAGCGGAAATTGCATCTGCCGCCTGAACAATACAAGCAACAAGAGATTCCGGTTCTACATCACCGTGATGAGCGGCTACTGCGTTAATTACAACAGCAGACTCTTTGTATTTCTTACAAAGATCCACACCAATCTGGATATGAGAGCCTTCTACCTCGTGATCTATAGATTTTCCTATGTCATGAAGAAGTCCTGCGCGTTTCGCAATACGAACATCTACGCCAACTTCTCCTGCAAGAAGTCCTGCAAGCTGAGCTACCTCAATCGAGTGCTTCAATGCATTCTGTCCATAACTGGAGCGGAATTTCATACGTCCAAGAAGTTTTAAAAGTTCTGGGTGAATTCCATGAACACCCACGTCCATAGCGGCAGTTTCGCCTTCTTCCCGAATCTGTACTTCCACTTCTTTCTGTGCTTTCTCAACCATTTCCTCGATTCTTGCCGGGTGAATACGTCCATCCACAATAAGCTTCTCAAGGGCAACCCTTGCCACCTCTCGACGTACCGGGTCAAATGCTGAAAGAACAACTGCTTCCGGAGTGTCATCAATAATTAAATCTACACCTGTAAGTGTTTCCAGGGTACGAATATTGCGGCCTTCACGTCCTATAATTCTTCCCTTCATCTCGTCACTTGGGAGCTGTACAACAGAGATGGTTGTTTCTGAAACATGGTCTACCGCACATTTCTGAATGGCATTCACCACATACTCTTTTGCCTTCTTTCCGGCTTCTTCCTTTGCTCTGCTTTCCAGTTCTTTGTAGAGTCGTGCAACATCTACTTTTACATCATCTTCCACAGATTTCAGCAGTTCTTCCTTTGCCTCATCAGATGTAAGACCAGAAACTCGTTCCAGTTCCTGCACACCTTTTTGCTCCAGTTCTTCTGCTCTCTTTTCTTTCTTTTGTAATTCTGCAAGTCTGACTGTACATTCTGCTTCGCGTTTTTCCACTGCTTCCGCTTTTTTATCTACAGATTCCTCTTTTGATAAAACACGCTTCTCATATTTCTGCAGTTCATTTCTACGTTCCTTGGTTTCCTTCTCCAGTTCATTTTTTGTACGGAGAGATTCTTCCTTTACTTCCAATAAAGCTTCTCTTTTTTTAGTTTCGGCTGTTTTCAGAGCTTCATCTATGATGCTTCTTGCTTTGTCTTCTGCTGTACCAATAACTTCCGCATCTGCCTGCGTCTTTTTTGCCACAGCAACCTTGCAAGTAACAGGAACCGCAATAAGTAACGCGACTACCACAGCGACAATTGCAACAATAATAGTTGTGCCTGTCACAGGAGCACCTCCTTATTTAGTTTTCATTGTACAAATACAACAATACAAGTTTATCTGTTTTTCGTACTTATGTCAAGTTTTTCTGTAAATTGTTCTATCTATTTTCTGAAAAAATACATTGGATATTCATTTCATCTAAAACTTGAGTTATATCTGCACTTTTAAATCCACGCCTCACAAGGCGTCCATAAAGACGATTCCTCTCTTTTTCATCAAGACTTGCCCCTTCTTCACAGTACTTTTCCACTGTTTTTCTTAATATTTCCTGTTCATTTGGCTCTTCTATCTCTTTTGCCCTTTCCCAGGCACATTCCGCTACATTTCGTTCTATGCCTTTTCTGTACAGTTCCTCCATAATCTTCTGCCTGCTTTTGCTGTGAATCCTGCAGGAAATATAATGAAATGCGTATCTATTATCATCGATATATCCATACGAACGCACATAATTCATAGCGTCCTCTGCTGCTTCTGCTGAAAAACCTGCCTGGCGCAAACGCTCAGACAGGCCTTTTTCCGTACGGTCCATATGCTCCAGAAGACTCATCGCTTTTCTTCTGGCTTTTTTCATTTCTTCCGTAACCGTCATTTTTCTTCATTTCCTTCTTTATCCTCTGTTTTTGAAACTGCTTTCTTTTCTTCTGCCACAGTCTCTTCCTCAGGAAGAAGGTGATAATGAACTCTTACCTTCTTTTCAATTTCTTCTGTAATCTCCGGATGTTCTTTCAGGAAAATCTTAACATTTTCACGTCCCTGACCGATTTTATTACCCTCATAGGCATACCAGGCACCACTCTTATTCACAATCGAACATTCTGCCGCAAGATCAAGAATATCTCCCTCTCTCGAAATGCCAGTACCAAACATAATGTCAAACTCTGCCTGCTTAAATGGAGGCGCAACCTTATTTTTTACAACCTTCACTCTTGTATGGTTTCCTACCATATCTCCGCCCTGCTTCAGTGTTTCTACTCTTCGCACATCAAGACGGACTGACGAATAAAATTTAAGTGCTCTTCCTCCTGTTGTCGTCTCCGGATTTCCGAACATCACTCCTACCTTCTCACGAAGCTGATTAATAAAAATAACCACACAATTGGACTTGCTGATAATAGAAGTCAGTTTACGAAGCGCCTGTGACATCAGACGCGCCTGAAGACCCACATGACTATCACCCATATCTCCGTCAATCTCCGCCTTTGGAACAAGCGCTGCAACAGAGTCTACAATCACAATATCCACAGCTCCGGAACGCACCATTGTTTCTGTAATTTCCAAAGCCTGTTCTCCGCTGTCCGGCTGAGAAATATAGAGATTATCAATATCTACACCTATATTTCTTGCATATACGGGGTCAAGAGCATGTTCTGCATCAATAAACCCTGCAATTCCCCCTCTTTTCTGCACTTCTGCTACCATATGTAAGGCAACCGTAGTCTTACCGCTTGATTCCGGTCCGTAAATCTCAACAATACGTCCTTTTGGAACACCGCCAACTCCAAGAGCAATATCAAGGCTTAAAGATCCTGTTGGAATTGCCTCTACCTGCATATTTGCCTCCTGCTCTCCCAACTTCATAATAGAGCCTTTTCCATACTGTTTTTCTATCTGTCCCAAAGCCGCTTCCAGGGCTTTCTGCTTTTCTTCATTCAACATATATCTTCTCCTTATTTCAAACTTATGTTTTATGAACTTATGTTCGTTTCTGCTTACATAGTATTATAAAAGAACCTGATTGTCAAGATATTTCACCGATTATTCTCTTAAAATTTTATGCCCCAAATCTAAATTTCTTAGATTGTCAAAAAACCATATGGAAGAAATGGGAAATGAATCACCGGAAGAAGACAGAAAACAAAATATGCTAGAATCCGCACTCCTTATGCTGAAAACTGAAAAATATACGTTTGAGGAAACTGATTAAATCCAAGTTTTTAAATAATCATTCGCCTCTTCTCTTGTATGAAAAATCAAAATATCTCTGTCTTTTTTATACTCTTCCAAAAAGCTGTATATTTCCGGAAGCTGGTCTCTTGAAAAATCTATAATATACTGGCGAAATTCTTCGTCAAGTTCCGTTTCCAGCCAGGGCAGATCTTCTCTCTTTTTCCCGATCCGTGCCACTGCACCTTCTAAACAAATCTCCAGAGGATAATCCAGAAAAAACACCGTATCGCATCTTTCCAGACGTTTTTTCAATGTTCTCTGATAATTCCCGTCAATGATCCATCTGTCTTCTTTTACAATTTCCATCAGTCTTGTATCAAATTCTTCCTTTGAAATATTCGTACGGTCCGGTTTATGCCAGATTGTATCCAGATAATAAAGAGGAAGTCCTGTGATTTCCCTTAATTTACGTGAAAATGTGCTTTTCCCCGCACCCGGACTTCCAATTACCATAATCCTCTTTTTTTCTCTACGATTCATTTGCCTCTTCCTTTCTGTCTTAAATTTTATTTATCGAAAATTCAATGAATATATACTCCTTTTCTGATAACGAAAAAATAGGGAAGCCACTGCAAATTACAGCGGCTTCCCGTTTCCCCTATTTTATTCAGCCCTGACTTAACACAGAACGTACATGGGCAACTTCTTCCTGTGTTGCCTTTGCTGCCGGAACATAGTAACCCTTTGTTCTGGCAATTCTGTAAATCTCCTCCTGAGACATTTCGCACTGACTGCGCATCTGTTTTAAAGTCTGCTTTAACTGAGGATTCTCTGTCTGAGGAATCATTTCCCCATAACGCACAAGCTCTCCGTTAATTCCAGCAAGCGTATCTGCTACCATTGTTTTTTCGTTCATGACACGTCCTCCTTTACTGTAAAAACTGCATAAGCTGCTGTTTACTTTGCATTGCAGACTGAGCAGACTTCTGGAAAAACTGTTTTACCTCCATATCCGTCGCCTGCTGTGCATAAGCATCCATTTTACAATGTGTCGTGTCGAAACCGCCAATTAAATGGCGCAGATTTTGTAAATCAAGCTCTGAAATCTCTGTCATGATACTACCTCCTGTTATTTGATTACAAAAGATAGTATCTCAAAATACGCAGATTTTATTCTCCGATCAGCCAGTTATACATTTCCTCATACTGACGGGCAGAATTATTCCATGAAAAATCTTTTGCCATAGCACGGTCTACCATTTTATTCCATTCACGCTTTTTATCATAGAAAATACGCTCTGCATTGCGGATTGTATAAAGCATTTCATGAGCATTATAATTACGGAAGGAAAATCCGGTTCCTGTTCCTTCAAACTCATTATATGGCTCTACTGTATCTTTTAAACCACCTGTTTCTCTTACGATAGGAAGAGTTCCATATCGAAGGCTCATAAGCTGGCTTAAACCGCATGGTTCAAACAGAGACGGCATAAGGAATGCGTCTGATGCAGCATAAATTCTGTGAGACATTGCCTCATCATAATAAATCTGAGCAGAAACTTTTCCATGATATTTCCAGTCAAAATGACGGAACATATTTTCATATCTCTCCTCACCAGTTCCAAGAGCAACAATCTGAACCGCATCCTGACACAGTTCATCCATAATATAGGCAATCAGATCAAAGCCCTTCTGGTCTGTCAATCGGGAAACAATTCCAATCATCATTGCCTTCGGGTCTTCCTCAAGTCCAAGATCTTTCTGAAGACGAATTTTATTTTTTATTTTTTCCTTACGGAATGTAGTTGCATTGTAATTATTGGTAATATACGGGTCTGTCTCCGGGTTAAAGGAATCGTAATCAATACCGTTTACAATTCCACGCAAATCATGGGAACGGGCGCATAAAAGTCCGTCCAGTCCTTCTCCATAGAACGGCGTCTTAATTTCTTCCGCATAGGTATTACTTACCGTTGTTACTGCATCGGCAAATACAATGCCACCTTTCAAATAATTGGCATTTTTATAAGCCTCCAGTTTATCCGGTGCAAAATAATAGCTGGAGAGTCCTGTAATTTCCTTGATTGTTTTTACGTCCCACACACCCTGGAATTTCAGGTTGTGGATTGTCATAACTGTCTTAATACCCCAGAAAAATTCATTCTGCTGAAAACTGTCGTGAAGATATACCGGTACAAGTCCTGTCTGCCAGTCGTGACAGTGGATCACATCAGGACGGAATCCGATTACAGGAAGTACGGAAAGCACTGCCTTTGAGAAAAATGCGAATTTCTCCAGATCCCAAATTCCCCCATCATACGGTTTCGGACCACTGAAGTAGTATTCATTATCAATAAAGTAAAAATGAATCCCTTCATGCTCCATGTGCATAATTCCCACATAACAGTTTTTAAATCCCAAATCCATATAGAAATGTGTAATGTATTCCATCTTATCTTTCCATTCCTGTTTCATGCAGGCGTACTTAGGAAGAATTACACGAATATCAAAATACCGCTTATCAAAACACTTAGGTAATGAACCGGCTACGTCTGCCAATCCTCCTGTTTTAATAAATGGAACCGCTTCTGATGTTGCAAATAGGATTTTCTTCATACGTAAAGTCCCCTCCTTAGTAACTTTTACTGTTTGTTACTATTTATTATACATGAAAAACTGTCTAATGGAAAGAGCGATTTTTATATTCAAGTCTAATTTTATCAGCAATTAATGCAATAAATTCAGAATTTGTAGGTTTTCCCTTTCCTGTGCTGACAGTATACCCAAAAAGCGCATCAATGGTGTCCATTTTCCCTCTGCTCCACGCGACTTCAATCGCATGACGGATTGCACGTTCCACACGGCTTGGTGTAGTCTGATGTTTTTTTGCTATCGTTGGATACAGGATTTTGGTAATGGAATTCAGCATTTCTATATCGTTTACCGAAAGAATAATCGCATCTCTTAAATACTGATACCCTTTGATATGGGCCGGAACTCCAATTTCATGAATAATATCTGTCACATCTGTTTCCAGGTTTCCTCGGGATGCTGCGCTCTGCTGCTTTTCCTCCGGCATAGCTCTCCCTATATCACGAACTCGTCTGTCTCCCATACGGCGAATATGTTTGATTCTGTTTAACAGCATTCTGTTGTCAAAAGGCTTCAGCATATAGTAATCTGCTCCCAGATTAAACGCATCTTCTGTTATCCGCTCCTGTCCCACTGCAGAAACCACAATAAAAGAAGGGCTCTTCTTCCCTTCTGTTTCATGGGAAAACCGTTCCATTACTGATAATCCGTCTACTTTCGGCATAATAATGTCAAGAACCACCACATCCGGTTGCTTTTCTTTAATAATATTGCAGATTTCTTCACCATTATGTGCTTTTCCTACCAATTCCAGTTCTTTATCATTTTCAATCATTTTTCCAAGTACTTCTACCATTTTTTCATTATCATCTGCAATTGCTACATTTAACTTATCCATCAGACTTTCTCCTCCTCACAAAAACCTACCGCTATGTATCTGTACAAAACACCGGGCCCCACGGGTGTACTTTCTGTACATCACAGATATATATTATAGAGGAACGTCAATGGAGAAATCAAGCCGAAAGTGGCGGTTTTTCCGGACTTTCGTTCGCTTCCTTTCGACCTTTCCAGCCTTCTTTCTATCAAAAAAGTCAGTTACGACATAAAAAGACAGCATTTTCTAACATTTTCTCCTGATAGACCGCTTTTTTCATTTCCATCATGCAGGCTTTTATTTCCTGTAATTCCGGAAGAGAAACTTTTCCCAATTTCTTCAGGCGATTTTCATTTAAAATTACATCAGATAAATATTTTTCGTAAAGCTCTCTGCTGTAATTCCATAGAATCAATTTTTCCCCATATCTTTCTTTCAGACTCTGTGCGATCAAAAGCCCCTCTGGATCAAAATCCCCATTATAAAAAAAGCGATGACTCTCTTTTAACATATCGAGCAAAAGCAAAACGGAAAGCCGGGGCTGACCATTTACACAAACCGCCGCACAATCAGAATTTTTTTCTGTGAAAACAGAAAACGCTGCTGGATTTTCCAGAAGATAAATATTTTTTTCAACAGCCTCCATATTTTTTATCTTTCCCAGAGTCCTCAATGTAAGGCGAACCGGCTCTCCTGCTCGAAAAAATCCATCTATTCCCTCGTGAAGGCTACCA
>UQJE01000090.1 GCA_900541345.1 uncultured Blautia sp. | reverse complement strand
CCTTTAAATTGTACACCCATATGTACTTTGTCTTTCATGAAAAATTTTAAATTTTATAATAAGCCCAGGGCAGGAACCCATCCCCACCCATGGGTTATTCTCCTGTAAAAAAAATGTGTAACGCTATTTACTTCAAGCATACAAAAGTACACTTGAAGTAAATACAATAATCTTTATGATAACTCAAGTTTATCCACAATTGCGCGAAGAGCCATTTTTACCGGATTGTCTTCCGGCAGTGATGCAGTCGGACGTCCCTCACAGTCGTACTGATATACGGTATCATCCTGGGGAACAACGCCCAGAAGATTCAGCTTCTGGTTTTCAATTTCCTCACGGATTCCCTCATTCAGCTCGCCATTCGGTGCTCTGTTGATAATCAGACCCACTGTTTTCGGGTGCATCTCGCACTCTTCAATCAGTCTTGCAATTCTGCCCACCGCCTGCACGCCTCTTCTGGAACAGTCGCTTACCAGAATCGCCGTCTGCATAGTAGGAAGAACACCTCTGCTGATGTGTTCCATACCTGCTTCATTATCCACCACAAAATACGGATAATTATTCTGATATTTTGCAAGCTGGGACTGAAGAAGTCCATTGACAAAGCAATAGCATCCTTTGCCCTGTGTTCTTCCCATTACAAGCAGGTCAAAATCATCATCTTCAATAAGAGCGTCCTCAAATCTCATTTCTGCGTAATCCGCCTTGGAAACACCTGCAGGAATAGGATTTTCCTTTGACATTTCCGCACGTGCGATTTCTTCACGTACATCGCCAAGGGTCGTATCCACCTTTACTCCAAGTACTTCATTAAGATTGGAATTCGCGTCAGCATCTACTGCAAGAACAGGACCTTTTCCCTGCTCACAGAGATATTGAATCAGCATTCCGCATAAAGTTGTTTTTCCTACGCCGCCTTTTCCGGCGACAGCAATTACATGTGCCATAAAACCTGATGCCTCCTGATTATACTAATGTACGCATACCGCTTCTGTCGATGATTTCAGATACATCTTTCCATTTATTTAATGCATAAAGATGAATGCCGTTTACGCCAAGAGCACGATATTCGTCAATCTGTCTGATTGTGTATTCGATTCCCTCTTCTTTGAATCTTGCTTTCTTTCCTTCAACGTCTGCATCGAATGGCTCTTTGTCAAACGGATTCGGGAAGATCCAGTTTCTGGAAATGATTTCGCAGAGTTCACGCGGCATTACGCAGGCATTACGTGAAAGAGCCATGTTGATTGTAGCTGCCTGGTCAAGGATTGGCATGATACCTACATCTACAGGCATAGTAATCCCAGCTTCACGGATTGCATCCAGCCAGTATTTAAACTGTTCCATATCCCAGCAAAGCTGTGTCATGATGTAGTCTGCACCATTATCCTGTTTCTGTTTCAGAACTGCAATATCAGACTCAAGGCTTCTGCAGGAGATGTGTCCTTCCGGAGAACCTGCAACTGCAATTTCAATCTTATCGCCAAACTCTTTGCGCACATATGCTACCAGATCTGTTGCATATGCGAAATCTCCGCCTGTTCCTGTCCATCCGAAAGGAAGGTCTCCGCGAAGTGCAAGCATATGGTCAACGCCATTGTCAAGATAGTTCTGTAACTGATCTTTGATGCCTTCTGCTGTGTTTCCGATACATGTGAAATGTGTTACCGGGATTGTACCTGCATCTTTAATCATTTTACATACGTCCATATTTTTACCAACGTTTGTTCCGCCGGCTCCGTATGTACAGGAAATATATTCCGGTTTATATTTGCAAAGATGCTCAATTGTTCCCGGAAGATTTTCCATACCTTTGTCTGTTTTTGGTGGGAACAGCTCAAAGGAAAGGAGCATTTTCTCTTTCATTGCTTCTGCTAATTTCATAGTTACGTACCTCCACGTCTTTTTTTATTGATCCAAAGGCTTTCGCCTTGCAGATTCCGCATATTCAAAGTGCATTTAAAACTCACTCGCAGGAAAGTTTCACAATGCTGTTTGCCAGATCCACCATAAGAATGCTTCCTTCCACAACTCTCTCGTCTCCCATAATATCTCTGAGAACAATACGGTTTCCGTCCACATCAATACGGCTCACATTTTTAAAGATAACAGAGTCATCGCTCTGTTTATAAACAGTTGCAAGACACATTTCTCACCCCTCCTTACTTAAGTTCTTCTTTTACAAGAGTAAGGGCAAGACCAAGACGCATATTTCCCTTCTGGAAATCGGAAACACCTTCTTTAATGGTTTTTGCCGCTGCTTCCATTCCCATTTTCTGAAGATTATCTGCCATCTGATCAAGCTCTGCTGCATGATGCTCGTTGTGCTGGAGCATATAAGTCAAAAGAGCAACTGTCTCATTCTTGCAGTCTCCTCCCTCACAGGAACCACAGTGAGTATGTCCGCAGCCCTCGTCATGAGTATGCTCATGGCCTTCTCCTGCTTCGTGGCTGTGTGTATGTGTATGCTTCACACCATCTTCATGAGTATGCTCATGGCTGTGCTCATGACCGTGGTGAATCAGATTGCCGTTTTCATCTTTGATTAAATGCATAAATACTCCTTTCTAATCTGTCATAACCCTCTTTTCCCTAAAAAAGGGCAAAGTTGTGACAAGAATTTATCAATTACATTCATTATACATCTTTCCACTGGTATTATCAAGGATATTATATGAAATATTTCTCAATAATTCTTCTTTTTTCCCAGTAAATAACTGTGATTTTCGACGATAAACTGTGATTTTTTTAACCCGCTTGTCTTGTTTTTAACAATTTTCTTGTAGTAAATTTGTAACATAAATGATGTGATTCTTTCACATTTTTATGGTATACTTTACCAGATACAAGATACATAACTGTTTTTGAGGAGGAATGAACCGTGAAACAGACTGTTTTTCTGAACAACAACAGAGAAATGCCCCTTTTAGGACTGGGTGTATATAAACTGACCGACCATACAGAAGCAGAAACTGCCATTTCATCTGCACTTCACTGCGGATACCGACTGATAGACACTGCCTCTGTATACAAAAACGAAGAACTCGTAGGACACGCCATCGAAAAATCAGGGATCTCCCGAAGAGAATTGTTTCTCACCACAAAGGTGTGGAATACCGCACAGCGCCTTGGCGATATTGAAGGCTCTCTCTCCAGAAGTCTGGAACGTCTGAAAACAGATTACGTGGATTTATACCTTATACACTGGCCTG
The DNA here is from genome assembly GCA_900541345.1 of uncultured Blautia sp. Lineage (GTDB taxonomy): Bacteria > Bacillota > Clostridia > Lachnospirales > Lachnospiraceae > Blautia_A. The sequence continues at coordinate 6,313 of UQJE01000090.1, read as the reverse complement.
TTCCCGGCTGTTACACAGGAACCTGGCTTGAAATGGAAAAGCTCCTGGAAAGCGGACGCGCCCGTTCTATCGGCGTCAGCAATTTCGAGATCCGCCACCTGAAAGAATTAAAGCACGTTTCCGGTATTGTACCTGCCGTAAACCAGATTGAATGTCACCCTCTATGCTACCCCAGGGAACTGATTGAATACTGCCAAGATAACAACATACAAGTACAGGCATACGCTCCCCTTGGAAGAGGCGCATATCTCGACAACGACGTTATGTGCGTCCTGGGAACAAAATATGCAAAAACTCCTGCACAGATCGGACTTCGCTGGGCAGTGCAGAAAGGAATCTCCGTTATTCCGAAATCCTCTAATCCAGAACGAATCTTAAGCAACAGTGAAATTTTTGACTTTGAAATCGCAGAAGAAGATATGGCGATTATTGATACCTTAAACGAAGACTTAAGAACTTCCGGTATCCCAGAAGACTTAAGAGACATTCCTTTTTAACACATCCATTGCCGCCACATTTCTTTTACAAAAACCATTCCGCAAAAAGGCAGATGCACTCTCGCATCTGCCTTTTCTGTTCCTTTTATTCCCACGGAAGCATGGGAGTCTCTACTTTTTTATCACGAAGCATCAGGTCCATCACTGCCTCCGATGCCGCTTTCCCCTCAAAAAGCACTTTATTTACTTCTGTGATGATTGGCATTTCCACTTCATATTTTTCAGAAAGCCCCTTTGCAGCCTTTGCAGAATACACACCTTCCACTACCATCTGCACTTCCTTCATCGCTTCTTCCATTGTTCGACCCTGCCCTATAAGGAATCCGGCTTTTCTATTTCTGCTGTGCACACTTGCACAGGTAACAATCAAATCCCCGATTCCAGAAAGACCATAGAATGTTTCTGATTTTGCCCCCATTTTTACACCGAGTCTTGCAATCTCTGCAATTCCTCTTGTAATGAGAGCCGCCTTTGTATTATCTCCATACCCAAGACCATCTGCTGTTCCTGCCGCCAGAGCTATTACATTTTTAAGAGCCCCGCCCAGTTCCACACCGAGAATATCAGGAGTGGTATACACACGAAATACAGGGCTCATGAAAATCCCCTGAAGATATTCTGCAGTCTCTCTTGTACGGCTGCTTACTACACAGGTGGTCGGAATCCCCTTTCCCACTTCCTCAGCATGGCTTGGACCGGAAAGAACGCTGACGTCTGCATTTGGAATTTCTTCTTCTATAATCTCACTGAGCGTCATAAGTGTTTTTTCTTCCACACCTTTTGCCACATTTACAATTTTCTGATGATTTCTTACAAACGGCGCCATCTGGTGAGCGGTACTTCTTGTGAATGGGGACGGAACTGCCAGAACTGCCACATCCGGCTCTTTCAGGCACTTTTCCAAATCCGTGGTGATTTCCATTTCAGCCGGGAGGATTACCCCCGGAAGCTTGGAGGTATGCTCTCTTTTCTCACGGAGCATCTCCACCTCATGTTCAAGAGCCGACCAGAGCGTCACTTCGTGCCCGTTATTGTGAAGCAGCAAAGAAAGCGCAGTACCCCAGCTTCCCGCTCCTAATACACTGATTTTTGCCATACATTTCACCCTTACCCTTTCTTCCCGGTTTTTCCCAGGAAAATCTTATTTTCAGTACCCGCAAGAAGGCGGCGAATATTTGCCCTGTGACGAAACAGTGCCAGCAGCGTAAGCGCCGCCATAACTCCATACAACTCCATCGTATGAGGAGCATCCATACCGTAGCTTCCCATCTGCCCAAAAATTACCACGCAGATAAGCGCCGCCACATAAGCACTGATGGAGCATAAAGACACATAATGCGTTGCAAAAAACAATCCAAAAAACACAACAAAGCAGACTGCAAAAATTCTCCAGTCAAAAGCAAGAAGCAGACCTACTGATGCAGCAATCCCCTTTCCCCCTTTAAATTTCAGATAAACAGGAAAATTATGTCCCAAAATACAGCCCGCTGCCGCATAAAGACTTAAAAGCGGAAGAATTTCCCCATAGTCTTTTCCAAAAAGCGCTTTTACGATCCAAATAGCCACCACACATTTCAGGCAGTCGCAGAGAAGCGTGATTGCCCCCGCTTTTTTGCCGAATGTGCGAAGTGCGTTTGTCGTTCCCGCATTTCCGCTTCCATGTTCCCGTATATCTGTCTTATGCAGTCTTCCAATAATATAGGAAGTCTGAAACAATCCGCATATATATCCTATTGCCAAGCAAATCAAGCGTTCCATAATCTTTTTATTCCTTCTCTCCCCGCTCCCGGATAATAAACTTAAGGGAAGTTCCCCGGAATCCAAAAGCGTCCCGTACTTTATTTTCGATATATCTTGTGTAAGAAAAGTGCATCAGCTCTTTATCATTTACAAATATCACAAAAGTAGGCGGTTTTACCCCAACCTGGGTCATATAGAAAATCTTAAGCCGTTTTCCCTTGTCAGAAGGCGGCTGCTGCATGGCAACTGCCTCAGAGAGAATTTCATTTAACACACCTGTCTGCACACGAAGGGTCTGGTTCTCGATAACTGTGTCAATCGTCTCGAACAGTTTCGGAATCCTCTGCCCTGTTTTTGCAGAAATAAATATAATCTCTGCATAAGGCATATAGGCGAGCACTTCCCGGATACGGTTTGTGTGCTTGTAAATGGTCTTGTCATTTTTTTCGATGGCATCCCATTTATTCACTGCAATAATCACGCCTTTTCCTCTTTCATGGGCGATTCCCGCAATTTTTGCATCCTGCTCGGTAACTCCTTCTGTCGCATCGATCATAAGAACAACAATACTTGCGCGTTCTACTGCCGTCACTGTACGGATTACGCTGTATCGCTCAATCTCCTCTTTTACCTTTCCTTTTCTTCGAAGACCGGCAGTATCTATGAAAATATAATCACGCCCCTGCCATTTTACCTTTGTATCTACTGCGTCTCTTGTGGTTCCCGCAATGTCAGAAACAATGACACGTTCCTCACCTAAAAGCTTATTTACAAGAGATGATTTTCCCACATTCGGTTTCCCTACGATGGCAATCTTCGGTATATCCTCATCTTCCTCTTCTCCCGCACCTTCCGGAAAATGTTTTACAATTTCGTCCAGCATATCGCCGATTCCCATACGGTTCGCTGCAGAAACAGGCACAGGCTCTCCGATTCCAAGATTGTAAAACTCATATACATCCATCATATATTTCTGTATACTGTCTACTTTATTTACCACGAGAACAACCGGCTTTCCGCTTCTTCTCAGCATATCTGCCACTTTCGCATCAGAATCCACAAGCCCCTGATGCACATCTGTAATAAAAACAATTACATCTGCCGTATCAATGGCAATCTGTGCCTGTTCTCTCATCTGGGAAAGAATAATATCGCTGCTGTCCGGCTCAATTCCCCCTGTATCAATCAAAGTAAAATTTTTATCAAGCCAATTAACGTCCGCATAAATTCGGTCTCTTGTAACGCCCGGTGTATCCTTTACAATAGAAATTTTCTCACCTGCCAGCGCATTAAACAGTGTGGATTTCCCCACATTGGGTCTTCCCACAATTGCAACTACCGGTTTGCTCATACATTTGTCTCCTTTTTCGTTCTTTCTGCTCAGGCGAGCCGATTACTGCATCTACCAGATCACTGCCGCCGCTGTCTACTACTGTAATGGGAACTTTAAGCTCCCCGGAAAGCTCTGAAAGTGTCACATCATCAAGAAATATTTCCTCCCCATCCCGCAACATACTGCATGGAATGAAAAGACGCTCTCCCAGTTCTTTTCCCTTTAACTGCTCTTTTAAGTCCTGTCCGGTGATCAGACCGGAAACTGTAATATTTTCCCCGAAAAAGTGGTTGACTACAGGCTGCACTTCCACACATACTCCAGGGAATTTTTTCTGAATGCTTTCCATGTGTTTTTTCAGGAAAGGCGCTGCCAGAAGTCCGGTTGCCAAAGTTCCCCGAACCTGTCTTTCATCGCCCTCTTTCTCAGCAAGGCACTCCCCAACCTCAGCATCCAAAAGGCGGAGCATTCCCACTCCGTTTTCAAGCTGAAGATACCCGTCGTACCGCTCTTCCTCCGGAAGTTCTTCTCCCGCAAGAATATACCATTCATCTGATGCATGAATAAAATGGATTCCGTGTTTCTTCATCATTTTTTCCTGCCAGCAATGAATCGTTTTTAAAACCTCTTTTGCATCCTCTCTGTCAAACGGCTCAAGAGGATAAAGACCGTCTCTGAATCTGGAAAGTCCCACCGGCACTACAGAAACACTCTGAAGCACAGGAGCATACTCAGAAAGTTTTGAAAGGCTGTATTCCAGTTCTTCCTTATCATTCACTCCTTTACAGAGAACAATCTGTCCATTCATAGTAATTCCCGCTTTATAAAGCACATCTACTTTTTTGAGCGCCTCCCCCGCAAAACGGTTATGGAGCATCTCACAGCGAAGCTTCGGGTTCATCGTCTGAAAAGAAATATTGATCGGTTCCAGATGATACCGAATAATCCGTTCAATATTATGGTCACTCATATTGGTAAGAGTTACATAATTTCCCTGCAGGAAAGAAAGTCTTGAATCATCATCCTTAAAGTAAAGAGTATCACGCATTCCCGGTGGCATCTGGTCAACAAAACAGAAAATGCACTTATTACAGCAGGAACGATATTCGTCCATCAGTCCATTTTCAAATTCCACTCCAAGATCTTCTTCATACTCCTTCTCCACCTCAAGCTCCCACACTTCTCCGTCCGCCTTTTCAATCAGAAGCTCCACATATTCTTCGTTCATAAGATAGCGGTAATCAAACACATCCTCAACAGGCTGTCCGTTTACAGAAAGAAGAGCGTCTCCGGGAGCAAGCTCAAGTTCTTCTGCAATACTTCCTGGAAGCACAGAAGAAATAATATGCTTCTTTTCTTTTTTCATGTTCACCTCAACTGAAGCAGTTTTCAATTCTGCCTGTCTATCTTTAAAAAGGGCATTGATACCCATAATTTATCATTATCTTCATTATCATACCAATTTTCCGGGTAAAAATCAATAAATTCCTTGACGATATTTAGGGCAAATGTTATAAATAAAGGTAGAGCTTTATTTTTTTAAGAAAATTTAACATCATACTTAGGAGGATACTATGCCAAACATAGAATTATTGGAGAAATCTATGCCTGTTGCCCCTATTCGTATTGCCGCACTGGCAGGCTGCCGCGAGCTTGCAGAAGAAGTAGACAGGAAGCTGGTAAAATTCCGCAAGGAGCTTGTTTCCAAAAAACAGCTCAGCATTATCCCACAGGGATACAGTGAGAGCACTTTCCTTGTAGACTGCGAATGTCCGCGTTTTGGTACAGGTGAAGGAAAAGGGTATATCAAAGAGTCTGTCCGCGGTACAGACCTTTATATCATGGTTGACATTACAAATTACAGCCTTACCTACTCTGTATGCGGTCATGAAAACCACATGTCCCCGGACAATCATTATCAGGACTTAAAGAGAATTATCTCTGCAGCCACCGGAAAAGCACACAGAATCAATGTTATCATGCCGTTTCTTTATGAAGGCCGTCAGCACAGACGCTCCAAAAGAGAATCTCTTGACTGTGCTCTTGCATTAAAGGAACTGAGCGACATGGGCGTTTCCAATATTATTACTTTTGACGCACATGACCCGCGTGTACAGAATTCCATTCCTCTGAATGGATTCGACAACTTTTTCCCGACTTAGCAGTTCTTAAAGGCACTCGTACGCAGTGTTCCTGATTTCCATGTAGATAACGACCATCTCATGATTATCAGTCCTGATGAAGGCGCAATGTCAAGAGCTGTATATTTTTCCAATATCCTTGGGGTAGATATGGGTATGTTCTACAAACGCCGCGATTACTCTACTATCGTAAACGGCAAAAATCCGATTGTGGCCCACGAGTTCCTTGGAGACTCCGTAGAAGGAAAAGATGTTGTCATTATCGACGATATGATTTCTTCCGGAGAAAGTATGCTTGACGTAGCAAAACAGATTAAAGAACGTCACGCAAACCGTGTATTTATCTGCACAACCTACGGTCTTTTTACAGACGGTCTTCATAAATTTGATGAATACTACGAAAAAGGCTGGATTGACAAGGTAATCACCACAAACTTAAATTACCGTATCCCTGAGCTTCTGGAAAAACCATATTATGTAGAAGCAAATATGAGCAAATACATGGCAAGCATCATCGACATCATCAATCATGATGTATCTGTAGAAAAAGTTCGTTCCAGCAACGAAAAGATCATGGATCTTATGAAACGCCTGAAAGGCTA
>UQJE01000089.1 GCA_900541345.1 uncultured Blautia sp. | reverse complement strand
GTCTGGGATTTAGAGGTTCAAGGAAATCTACTCCTTATGCAGCACAGATGGCTGCTGAAACAGCAACAAAAGCTGCGTTAGTACATGGCTTAAAAACAGTTGACGTTATGGTAAAAGGTCCTGGTTCAGGACGTGAAGCTGCAATCCGTGCTCTTCAGGCTTGCGGATTGGAAGTAACAAGTATTCGTGACGTAACACCTGTTCCACACAACGGATGCCGTCCACCAAAACGCAGAAGAGTCTAATTAGGAGGTAGTTTGAAATGGCTGTAAATAGAGTGCCTGTTCTGAAAAGATGCAGATCCCTTGGTCTGGATCCAATTTACTTAGGAATTGATAAAAAATCCACAAGACAGTTAAAACGTGCAAACCGCAAAATCTCTGAATACGGTTTACAGTTAAGAGAAAAACAGAAAGCAAAATTCATCTACGGAGTTCTTGAGAAACCTTTCCGTAATTACTACAAGAAAGCGGACAGAATGCCGGGCCAGACTGGTGAAAACATGATGATCATGCTTGAGACAAGACTGGATAACGTAGTATTCCGTCTTGGATTTGCAAGAACAAGAAGAGAAGCTCGTCAGATCGTTGACCACAAGCACATTCTTGTAAACGGCAAATGTGTAAACATCCCATCTTACCTTATTAAAGCTGGTGATGTAATTGAAATCAAAGAAAAAGCAAAAGGTTCTGAAAGATACAAAGGCATTCTTGAAGTAACAGGCGGAAGACTTGTACCGGAATGGCTGGAAGCAGATCAGGACAACTTAAGAGGAACAGTAAAAGAACTTCCAAGAAGAGAAGCAATCGACGTTCCTGTAAATGAAATGCTTATCGTCGAGCTGTATTCTAAATAATAAAGTATAATTTTACCCCTCAAACGTTGAATACCCAGAAGGAGGGACTTTATAGTGTTTGATTTTAATAAACCAAAAATCGAAATTACAGAGTTATCTGAAGATAAGAAATTTGGAAGATTCGTAGTAGAGCCTCTTGAGAGAGGTTACGGTACTACACTTGGCAATTCTCTTCGCAGAATTATGCTGTCCTCCCTGCCGGGAGCAGCAGTAAGCCAGGTTAAGATTGATGGAGTGCTTCACGAATTCAGTTCCATTCCGGGAGTGAAGGAAGACGTATCTGAAATCATCATGAATCTGAAGAGTCTTGCAATCAAGAATAACAGCAGTGATAATGAGCCAAAGACCGCATACATTGAGTGTGAGGGAAAAGGTGTTGTAACAGCAGCAGATATTCAGGCTGATCAGGATATTGAAATTATGAATCCTGATCAGGTGATCGCAACCTTAAATGGCGGTAAGGACTGCAGACTTGCAATGGAACTTACTATCACAAAAGGACGCGGTTATGTAAGTGCCGATAAAGGAAAATCTGATGATATGCCGATCGGAGTTCTTGCAGTAGATGCAATTTATACTCCGGTAGACAGAGTAAACATGATTGTGGAAAACACTCGTGTAGGTCAGGTTACAGATTACGATAAGCTTACACTGGATGTATATACAAATGGAACACTTGATCCAGACGAGGCAGTAAGCCTTGCTGCAAAAGTATTAAGTGAGCATTTAAGCCTTTTCATTGACCTTTCTGAAAATGCAAAGACCGCTGAGGTTATGATTGAGAAAGAAGACAATGAAAAAGAGAAGGTTCTTGAAATGAGCATTGATGAGCTGGAGCTTTCCGTTCGTTCTTATAACTGCTTAAAGAGAGCCGGAATTAATACAGTAGAAGAGCTGTGCAATAAAACTTCCGATGATATGATGAAGGTTCGTAACCTTGGTCGTAAATCACTGGAAGAAGTTCTTGCAAAACTGAAAGAACTTGGATTGCAGCTTCAGCCTACAGAGGAATAAAGCATTCTGTAAGTTCAGGTGCAGACGCAGTTTAAATATACTTGGTGGGGATGCCTAAGCAGCGGAGCAGTAAGACCGAACAAGCATGTTTCGCTGTCCCACAGATGGAGGAAAATAAAATGGCAAAATATAGAAAATTAAGCAGAACTTCTGCTCAGAGAAAAGCATTACTGAGAAACCAGGTAACAAATCTGTTATACAATGGCAAAATTGTTACTACAGAAGCAAAAGCGAAAGAAATCCGTAAAATCGCTGAAGGCCTTATTGCTATGGCTGTACGTGAGAAAGACAACTTCGAGACAGTTACTGTAACAGCTAAAGTTGCTCGCAAAGACGCTGAAGGCAAGAGAGTAAAAGAAGTTGTAGACGGAAAGAAGAAAACTGTATACGATGAAGTACAGAAGGAAATCACAAAAGATGCTCCGTCCAGACTTCACGCTCGTCGTCAGATGATGAAAGTTTTCTATCCAGTGAAAGAAGTACCTGCAAATGGCGCTGGAAGAAAGAAAAATACAAAAGAAGTAGATATGGTAAATAAAATGTTTACTGAAATCGCTCCAAAATACGTTGACCGTAACGGTGGTTACACAAGAATCATCAAAATCGGACCGCGTAAGGGCGATGCTGCAATGGAAGTATTAATCGAGTTAGTTTAATATTCAGCCCCAAAAGGTGTCTGTCGTATGGCAGACACCTTTTGTGTTACAGGATTGAGCAATGAGAATCTTTTTATCCTTGATTATTTGAGGAAAGTATCGTAAAATCGTTGAAGAAGGGAAATAATGATTTTAAGAAGAAAACAAAGGATTTACAGAAAATGAAAATAAGAAGAATGGCTGCAGTGACAGCAGCAAAATTTACAGGATATATATGTAAAAAGATGGGACGCCAGGGCGTAACTTGGGCAGGAAAAATTGCCTTGAAGATCTGTCCTGATATTCTGGAACAGCTTTCTGCTCAGGTAAGAGAAAAAATATATGTAGTCTGTGGAACAAACGGAAAAACAACAACAAATAATATGCTCTGCGCAGCTCTTGAAAAAGAAGGAAAAAAAGTAATCTGTAATCATACAGGTTCTAATATGCTAAACGGTGTTGTGGCAGCTTTTGTTCTCGGGGCAAAATGGAATGGAACGCTGGATGCAGATTATGCCTGCATTGAGGTGGACGAGGCATCTACAAAATATATATTCCCTGCGATCCGTCCGGATTATATGGTCATGACCAATCTTTTCCGCGACCAGCTTGACCGTTACGGGGAAATTGATATTACCATGAATATTCTGGAAGAGATGATGCGTAAAGTTCCGGATATGAAAGTGATTGTAAATGGAGACGATGCGCTTTCGGCGTATCTTGCGATGGACAGCGGAAATCCTTATGTGACGTATGGAATCAGCAGACCTGTAGTGCAGTCTGCTGCAAATGAAATCAGAGAGGGACGTTTCTGTAAAAAATGCGGAGAAAGACTTCAGTACAGTTTTTATCATTACAGCCAGCTGGGGGATTATAAATGTCCAAAATGTGGATTTCAAAGACCGGAGCTTCAGTATGATGCCTTTGATGTAAAGGTAGGAGAGCAGCTTTCTTTCCGGGTGGAAGATAAGCTTTTATCGGCTAATTATAAGGGATTTTATAATGTGTACAATATCCTCGCAGCATATGCGGCGCTTCGCACAGCAGGATTTTCCGGAAATAGTTTTTATGAAATGCTGAAAAGCTTTAATCCGGAAAATGGGCGTATGGAACAGTTCCGTATAGAAGGAACAGGTGTCATGCTGAATCTTGCCAAAAATCCGGCCGGATTCAATCAGAATATTTCTGCTGTTATGCAGGATAAAAGCCCGAAAGATATTATGATTGTTATTAATGATAATGCGCAGGACGGAAGGGATATTTCCTGGCTCTGGGATGTGGATTTTGACATTTTAAAAGAAGAGAGTATCCGTTCTATTACAGTAAGCGGGATTCGCTGTCAGGATATGCGTTTACGTCTGAAATACGTGGATATTCCTTCGGAGCTTGAGCCGGATGTGGAGAGCGCTGTAAAGAGCTGTGTGCAAAAGGGAACGGGAAATCTCTATGTGCTTGTAAATTATACTGCGCTTTTCAGTACAAGAAATATACTGAAAAAGCTGGAGGGGGAAAAGAAATGAAACTTACTATCGGACATTTATACCCGGATCTTTTAAACCTTTACGGCGACAGAGGGAATATTCAGTGTCTTATGAAGAGATGTCTCTGGAGAGGAATCGAGGCAGAAACAATAGCCTTTGAGTTGGACGATAAAATTGATTTTTCCAATTTGGATATTGTACTTCTGGGAGGCGGTTCCGACAGAGAGCAGATGCTTGTGTGTGAGAAATTAAAGGAAATTCAAAAGGATTTTAAAGAATATGTAGAACAGGATGGCGTTGTGATTGCCATTTGTGGAGGTTATCAGCTTCTTGGTAATTATTATAAAACAGAGGAAGGGATAATAGAGGGGCTTTCCCTTGTAGATATGTATACAGAACAGGGAGAAAACCGCCTGATTGATAATATTGTACTGCAGAGTGAGCTTTTTGATATGCCGATTGTGGGGTTTGAAAATCACGGCGGAAGAACTTTTATAGGGGAAAATAAACCTCTTGGGAAAGTTTTATACGGTTCTGGAAACGATGGAAAATCAGGATACGAAGGCGTTGTATATAAAAATGTAATAGGTACTTATCTTCATGGTCCTCTTCTTCCCAAAAATCCACAACTTGCAGACGCATTGATTTTTCGTGCACTGAGAAAGAAATACGGAGAGAAAATAACACTTTCAGCTCTTGATGACAGCCAGGAAAAGGCGGCAAATGATTATATTTTCAATAGATTTGTGAAAAAAGAAGCGTAAAATACAATAAGAGAAGAAATGGAGAGAATCATCTTCATTTCTTTTTTTGTTGTACATAATCACGAAAATATACAAAAAGAATCCATATAAAATAAAAAAATCCATATATAATGCAAAAAAAACGCATGTATTTTATGCAATTCATATGATATTATTGGATAAAATTTCAAATATACAAAAAACAGGAGGTTTCGCATGAAAAAGAAAACATTATGTACAGGTCTGTCTTTGATGACTGCTGCAATGGTGTTATCTGTTCCGTCGGCGGTTGCTGCTGCAGAAGCAACGGAAAATGTAAACTTTACAGGGGAAGAGTGGGATGGACATCCGGAAATCACAGAAGTAAATAAGGAACGGGCAAGAGCTACTTTTTATCCATATGATTCTCTGGATGCTGCAAAATCCATGAAAAAAGAAGATAGTAAGTATTACAAACTATTAAACGGAACATGGAAATTTAATTTTGCGAAAACGCTGGATGAAAAACCTTCCGATTTTCAGGCTTCTGATTTTGATGACAGCAGCTGGGATGATATTCAGGTACCCAGCAACTGGAATGTGGTAAAAAATGAAGATGGAACATTTAAGTATGAAAATCCTATGTATACAAACACGACGTATCCGTGGACGTATACAGAAGATTTAGAGCCTGGACAGGCAATGAAAAAAGGAAATACAGTAGGAACATATCGTACAAAATTTCAGCTTGACGAAGGCTGGAAAAACAGAGAAGTATTTTTAAACTTTGAGGCAGTAGAATCTGCATTTTATCTTTGGGTAAATGGAAAACAAGTTGGATATAGCGAAGATTCTTTTACCAGAGCAGAATTTGATATTACTCCATATCTCCAGGAAGGAGAAAATACGATTGCGGTTCAGGTATACCGCTGGAGTGATGGAAGCTGGCTGGAGGATCAGGATTTCCTTCGCCTTCCCGGTATTTTCCGTGATGTATATCTTACAAGCAAGGGTGCAGCAGAAATCAGAGACTTTAAAGTAGAGACAGATCTGGACGATCAGTACAAAGATGCGAATCTTTCTGTGAAAACATCTTTCCGAAAATTTAAAGACGTAGAAGGGGCAGATTATCGCATAAAAGCACAGCTTTTTGACGCAGAAGGAAATCTGGTAGAAACAGAAGGTCTGGAAACAGAAGTTAAATTTGACGGAGAAGAAGCGGAAGCTGTTATTTCTGCAAATGTAAAGGATCCTGCAAAATGGTCTGCTGAAAAACCTAATTTATACACCCTGGGACTTTGTCTCTATAACGGAGAGGAAGAGGTAGAAGCAACTGCTGTTAAAATCGGATTCCGAGAAATTGAAATCGCAGATAAAGATACTACAAATGCAAGAATTCTTGTAAATGGACAGCCGGTCAGCCTTAGAGGTGCCAACCGCCATGAAGTGGATCCGGATCTTGGACGAGTTCCGACAGAAGAGATGATGCGTAAGGATATTGAATTAATGAAACAGAATAACCTGAATGCAGTCAGAACATCGCATTATCCAAATGATCCACGCTGGTATGAATTGTGTGACGAATATGGACTTTATGTTTTGGATGAAACAAATAACGAATCACATGGATTGATGGGAAAAGAAATTAATATTCCGGGAGAGGGAGAAGACTGGAAAACAGCTCTCTTATATCGTATTGAAAATATGGTACAGAGAGATAAGAACCATCCTTCAGTTATTATCTGGTCTCTGGGTAATGAAGCCGGAAGCGGAGAAAACTATGGAGCCGGAAATGATCTGATCCACGAATTAGACAGTACAAGACCGACTCACTACGAAGGTGAGAATGATTATGCAGATATTCATTCAGAAATGTATCCCAGAACAACTGCAGTAGAATACTTTGGAAAGAATTGTAAAAAGCCGTTTGTTCTTTGCGAATATGCACATGCTATGGGAAATTCTGTTGGAAACTTAACGGAGTATTGGGATATTATTGATAAATACCCGAATCTGATCGGTGGATTCATCTGGGACTGGGTAGATCAGTCGATTAGTACAAAAACAGATTCTATTGTAGAATATCCGGAGGCAAGTGTAAAAGATCTTCGCTATGAGGTATGGGGAAACAGAGCAGCAGAAGGTATCAAAGGAAAAGGTCTTGCCGGAAAAATGTATGTTCATGACAATGAAAAATTACGCTTGAACGGACCGTTTACTCTTGAATTTGCAGTAAAAGAAGAAGAAAACATTGAAAACAGTACCCGTACAATGGGATTAGGCGAGGGAACGATTTCTGTTTACTCAAAAACAAATGAAGAATCTGCATGCGGAAAATCATTAGTTGTTTCTGTCAATGCCGGTGACGGAGCAGAGATTACTGCAGAAATGCCGGAAAACTGGTTTGGTGAATGGCATAAGGTAGCAGTAGTTTATGATGGAGAAAATGTAAAAGTTTATATTGATAACAAGTTATCAGGAGAGGCTGCATGTGTAATTCCGGAAGGAAGCTTTGAAAACGGAAATATGGTTGTAGGTGCTGTTTCCTATACAGATTCTGAAGTATTCCCTGGAACATTTGACGAAGTTCATGTAATTCCAAGAGCACTTACCGAAGAGGAATTAAGCGAAGAACGTACAGAAGCAGAAGATGCAGCTGCATGGTTTGCATTTGAAGATGGAAAAGAAACACCTCGTGAACAGGAAACTTATTTTGCATACGGCGGTGACTGGATGGATTCTCCAAATGCAGGAAACTTCTGCCAGAATGGTCTTGTATTCCCAGATCGTACCGCACAGCCGGAACTTCTGGAAGTTAAGAAAGTTTATCAGAACGGAGATATTGAATGGAAAGGTGATAACATAGTAACCGTATCCAATGAAAATCTGTTTACAAATCTTAGTGAATATGATTTCACCTGGACATTAACAGAAGATGGATATGAGATTCAGAGTGGTACCGAAGAGGTTGCTGTTGATCCGCTTGCTTCTGCAGATGTAAAACTTTCCATTAAAGATTTTGAGAAAAAACCAGGTTCTCAGTACCACCTTACTTGTGTATTCTCCTTAAAGGAAGACACGGAATGGGCAAAAGCAGGACATCATGTAATTGAAGAGCAGTTTAAACTGGATGGAAGCGGCGAAGCAGTAAAAGCCGAAGATATTTCAGCTATGACAGCTTTAAATGTAGAGGATGGCGAGAAAGAATATACAGTTTCAGGAGAAGGATTCAAAGCAGTAGTGAATAAAGAGACAGGAGCTCTTACATCTTATGTATATGGTGAAAATGAACTTCTGGATGCTCCTTTAGAGCCGAACTTCACACGTGCACTGAACGAAAATGACAGAGCTTCTTCTATGGCAGATTTTGCAACAGAGTGGGAGAAAGCAGAAAAAACACGTACAATCGAGACAGTTGAAACAGAAACGATTGCAGATGGTGCACTTCGCATCCGTGTAAAAGGCGCTCTTGGAAATGGTGTTCCATATGTGACAGGATATGTGATCTATGGAAATGGTGATATTGTAGTAGAAAACCAGATTATGCCATCTGATTCTTACGATTTAATTCCTCTTATCGGTACAACGATGAAGGTTCCTGCAAAATACAACAACGTAACTTATTTTGGATGCGGACCGCAGGAAAACTACATTGATCGTAACACAGGTGCATTTAAAGGCATTTATGAGACAACTGCAGATGATTTATATATTCCATACGAAACACCGGGCGAAACCGGAACAAGAACAGGAGTAACATGGGTAGCACTGACAGATGATGAAGGCAATGGATTAATGGCAAGTGCGGAAAAAGACTTTGAGTTTAGTGCACTTCACTATACAGATGAAGAATTAAACGAAACAAGACACGCATATGAGCTTCAGAAAGACAACAGCATTTCCTTTAAAATCAATAAAGTGCAGCAGGGTGTTGCAGGAGATACAACATGGGGAGCTTGGCCTCATGATGAATATCTGGTAAAAGCAGATCACTCTTACGAATATTCCTACAGACTGCATCCGGTAACAGGCTTTACAAAAGAGGCGGCTACAGAAGACAGCAAGAAAGTATATAATGATGGAACAGTAAAAGACATTCTTGTTAACGGAGTTCCGATGAAGAGCACATATCTGGAAACAGATTATAATGAATTCTTCGGAGAACGTTATGAATATACGGTAAAACTTACAGATGAAACACTTCCGGAAATTACAGCGGTACCGGTTAACGAAGATGCAAAAATAGAAGTACAGATGCCGGAAGCGGTACCGGGAGATGTTGTAATCCACGGAACAAACAGCCTTGGCAAAGATCAGACTTACACTATTCACCTGGAAAAAGAAGGATTTGTGTATGCAAGTGATATGGAATACACAGCCTTTGTAACACCGGGAAGATCTCCGATCACAAAAGAGGTTTCTTCTGGATGGGGCGAAGCTTTAAGAGATCGTTCTTTAAAGAAAACAAAACTTCATCTTTTAGATGAAAATGGAGAAGTAAAAGAGTTTGACAAAGGTATCAGTTCTTCTAAAGCCTGTGAATTTGTATTTGATATTAAAGATAAAGGCTTTAAATCTTTTGAAACTTTTGTAGGATTAAATCAGGATAATCTTCCGGAAGAAGATATATTTGTAAAATCCTATGAGTTCTATGTAGATGGTGAGTTGGAGGCATCTACAGGAGAAATGCATGCTGATACTCCGATGGAAAAAGTGACAGTAGACGTAGAGGGAGCAAGTGAATTAAAAATTGTAGCTGTTCCAGATGAGCAGCCAGATATCTTTATTTATTCTAACGTTCCGTCTGTATGGGCAGATGCAAAATTTGTTCGGTAATCTAAATACGAGATTCAAAAACTGACCGGCAGAGCAGCAGTCTGATTGACTGCTGCTCTGTTTTAAAATAATAAAAAAAGGACTTGCAAATAGTGGACTTCGATTGTATAATCCCATCTTTGACAGTTGGAAAGATAAAAAATGGCTACAAACCCAGTAAACAT
>UQJE01000088.1 GCA_900541345.1 uncultured Blautia sp. | reverse complement strand
AGCGATTTTCCCCTGCTCATCATGGGATTCTTCTGAAAGAATATTTCGCATTACATAGTTTAGTTCCAGTTGTGTGGAAAGAGCCGCACAGGAAGGAAATTCGGAAAATGTTTTCTCTACTGCTCCGTAAGGCATATGATTTCCAGGGCAGATTGAAAAATTATCAGGAAAATTCATGAGAAAATTTTGTGCATTTTTTCTTCTGTAATAATTATCTGCGCCTATCTTTGTGATTTCATATGCTTCCACAAAACGGCTGTATTCTGCCGGTGTTAGGTGCATAAATTCAGCCATTTTATCAATAGTTTCTTTTGTGGGAGGATTTCGCTTGCCGTTAATAATCTTGTACATGGTGGAACGGTCAAAATTACAGTACTTGATAAGGGAATAAACCTTTATATTTTTTTCATGAATAAACTGACTGAGTGTATTTGAAAATTCAGACATAACTCTTTTCTTTCCTCGCATTTCTTTTGTTTCTTTTTATTTATCATATTATAAAATTTCCAGAAAAAAAGTATTGTACAGAGAATTGCAAGATATATGCAATGAAAAGTTTGCCCACAAAATATGCCACATATTGCTAGAAAGCAGAGAAAGTGAATAATAGAACAAAGAGAATTGCCCACAAAATATGCCGCATATTGTGATAAAAAAAAGAAAAAGCTAATATGTATATAGTATATAGGAAACATTATTATTTGGTTATTGGTTATTTAATTTGGAGAGGAGAAGATACATATGAGGAAAAAAATGATATCACTTTTGCTGTGTTGTACATTAATGGCACAGTCAAGTATCTCTGTATATGGAGAAGATTTGCTGTCTTCCGGAGAACAAACAGTGAGTGAAGAAGCTATCGAGAGCAAGGAGTTGCTTGACGACGGGGCAGCAGAAGCCCTAGTGCCAGAAAATGCTCCGGAAGAAGAGACTCCGGAGAAGACCGTAACGGGAGAAGCTGTGGAATTTACTCTGGAAGCCCCGGCAGAGGATATTGGCAGTGAGGGCACAAAAGAGGAAAACACAGGAGATGCCAATGCTTCCAACGGACAGTGCGGAGAAAATGTTTTCTGGGCACTGGACGAAAATGGGATTTTGACAATTCGTGCCGAGGGAGAGGGGTATATGTATTCCTATGAACAGGGGCAATCTCCCTTTTATGGAAATACGGATATAAAATCTGTAAAAATGGAAAATGGAATCACAAATATAGGAGCATACCTTTTTGAGAATTGCAAAAATATAGAGGAAGTTACATTTTCAGAAAATATTACAGGAATAGGCTCTTATGCTTTTTTAAATTGCAGTGGTCTAAAAAATGTTATTCTTCCAGATACTGTTACGGGTTTTGCAGAGGGTGCTTTCAGCGGCTGCAGTAGTTTGGAAAGTGTTATCATGCCTGAAAAAAGTGATTTTTTTGTGACGATGGAGCCGTATGTGTTTAGTGGATGCAGCAGTCTGAAGACAGTTAATCTTACAGGGGGAATAGCAGGAAACAATGGTACTGGTATACAGGATATTTCCGATTGGCTATTTAGTGGCTGCAGAAGCCTCACAGACATTATACTTCCTAACAGCGCCACAGGTATATCAAGATATGCTTTTGCGGATTGTATCAGTCTGGAAAATATTACGATTCCTGTTGAAGTAACTTCTATAGATAATACCGCATTTGATTCAGTAGATAATGTGACAATTCATGGCATGAAAGGCTCTTATGCCGAAGAATACGCAAATCAGAATAATATGCCATTCAAACCTCTGGATAGTGATGAGGAGATTATAAAAGAAGGAAAATGCGGAGAAAATATTGTGTGGACGTTGTACAACAACGGGAAGCTGATTCTAAGCGGTATCGGGGATATGAAATGGTATGGAAGTGATGCAGAGCTATTTTACGAGAACTGTGACAAAATAAGAGCAGTGGAAGTTGGTGTAGGTATCACAAGTGTTGATTTTGGAAGCTGCACAAATTTAGAAAAAATTTTCATTCCAGATACAGTAATTCGTATAGAAGATTCTGGCTTTTCTAGGTGCGAAACATTAAGAGAACTTACGATACCCGATTCGGTGCAGGAAATAGGAGCTTATGCTTTTAGTGGAGCTTGGAATTTGAATAGTGTGACTCTTCCAAAAGGGATAAAGAAAATAGAAGACAGTACATTTTACGAGTGTCTGGCTTTACAGGAGTTAATCATTCCGGACGGTGTTACAGAGATAGGAGATTCTGCTTTCGCAGAATGTCGAAGCATAAAAAATATAACGATTCCTTCCAGCGTAAAAAATATAGGAAAAGATGTATTTTATAGTTGCCATAAATTAAAAAATATTACAATACCCAATGGTGTAAAAGTTATAGAAGACGGTACCTTTAGAAGTTGTTCGATAAGCAATATAATAATTCCGGAAAGTGTAACAAGTATAAAAGATAGGGCATTTGATTCCTGCAGTTATTTAAAAGAAGTTACTATTTTGGAAAATGTAACACAAATTGCAGATACTGCATTTGTAGAAGCGAACCACGTGAGGTTTTTAGGAAAGAAGGGGTCTTATGCTGAGAAATATGCCAAAGAGAAAAAGATACCATTTCGGTCTATAGATGAAGATGCTGTAGATAGCGGCCAGTGTGGAGAAAATCTTACATGGACATTGGATAAAGATGGGATTTTAACTATCAGTGGAACTGGTGAAATGAAAGACTATGGATTTGGAGATTATCCAGGACCTTTTAATGGAAACGACAAAATTCAATTTGTTATAATTGAAAATGGAGTTACAAGTATTGGTAAATATGCTTTTGAAGAATGCGAAAATTTGAAAAAAGTAATGATACCAGATAGTGTATTAGTTATTGGTGAAAATGCGTTTGATAACTGTATGAATTTAAGAGATATTAATATTCCAGATAGTGTAACGAGTATTGAGTGGGCAGCATTTTCAGAGTGCTCCAGTTTGGAAAGTATTAACATTCCGGATAGTGTAACGAATATGGAAGGTTATATATTTGATGGTTGTAAAAATTTAAAAAGCATTAAATTTCCTAATGGTATAAAGAAAATGGAGTTTCTTAGTGGCTGCAGCAGTTTAGAACAAGTTGTAATACCAGACAGTGTAATAAGTATTGAATATGAATCTTTTGCAAATTGTACTAGTTTAAAGAATATTACCATTCCAGACAGTGTAACAAATATCGCTGGACGAGCTTTTTCAAACTGCAGCAGCTTAGAGTCTGTCGTGTTATCTAAAAATATTACAAAGATTAATAAGGACACCTTCCTAGGGTGTTACAGTCTGAAATCCATCACCATTCCTGATGGTGTAACGACCATTGAGCCGTATGCTTTTTACGATTGTAAAGCATTACAAAGCATTGTACTTCCGGACAGCGTTACAACGATTGGCAATTTTGCATTTTCTACTCTAGGAAAAGCTCTGGACCGTGTTACGATTCCAAAGAGTGTGACAAATATTGGCAGACAGGCATTTTCTTCTGCGAAGGAAATCCACGGATATGCCGGTTCTGAGGCAGAACAGTATGTAAAAGAGGACAGAAATAAAAATCAGATATTTACAGAACACAACTGGCAGTGGAAAACAAATTCCGCGACCTGCACCCAGAGCGGGGAACGTACAAAGTACTGTACCATTTGCGACCTTGTACAAGAGTCTGAAACCATTCCGGCACTTGGGCATAAGTGGGGAGAAGGAATTATAGAAACAAAACCGAGCTGTACGATGGAAGGAAAAGGTGTTTATAAATGTGAAAGATGTTCCACAACAAAGACAGAAACGCTCCCTGTGATGGAACATGAGTATGAGAAAGCAACAGAAAAGGCTTCTTTTGGAAAAGAAGGAAGCATTTCAGAAAAATGTAAGGTTTGTGGCGAGGAGAAAGAAAAAACAGTAATTCCGGCTGTTTCTTCAATTAAGCTTTCAGAGACGGAATATAGTTATAACGGTACGAACCGTCAGCCAAAGGTAACAGTGGCAGACAATAAGGGAAATGTAGTTCCGTTTTCTGCTTCCTATCCTGCAGAGAGCAAAAAGCCAGGTACATATTCGGTTTTTGTGACTTTAACAGGAGAAAATTATGAGGGAAGCTCTTCTGCTTCTTATGTGATTGCAAAGGGAAAACAGGTTCTGGAATTTAATGATGTGAGCAAACGGATCGACAGCAAAACAGCAACCTTAAAAGCAGTAATCGTGCAGGGAAACAAAACAGCAAAAATTAAATACAGTTCGGATAATCCTCAGGTTGCCACAATTTCCGCAAATGGAAAGGCAATGCTTCACAGGGTGGGAACAGCAAGGATCACGGCAACTGTAAAAGAGAGCGAGAATTATGAGGGGGTTTCCAAGACGATTACGCTCACGGTTCTTCCGGCACCTACAGCAGTGACGAAGCTCCAGAGCCAGAAACCGGGCTGGCTGAATATCCAGTACCGGGCAAATGGAGAAGCAGACGGATACCAGATGCAGTACGGAATATCGAAAGATATGAAGGGGGCGAAGTATGCGGCAGTCAATACGCCGAGAATCCGTAGTTATACGAGAAAAGACGTAATAAGTGGGGAAACGTATTATGTTCGCGTAAGAACCTTTAATGTGGTTGATGGAAAACGGGTATATTCTAACTGGAGCGGAATCAAAAAGGCTCTTGTAAAATAAGAATATGAAAAAGAAATCAGGAGGAAGAGAAAAATGAAACGAAAAGTAGTGTCTTTGATGATGTGTGCAGCTCTCACAATCGCACCGGCATCATCTGTGTGGGCGGAAGACGTATTGTCTTCCGGAGAAGAACTGGAAATCCTGCAAAGTGAAACAGAGCTTATAGATGGGACAGGAACAGAGCAGCAGGAACAGCTGGAAGAAAAAACACTGGGTTCAGAGGGAGAACTGGGCGGTATTAAATGGACGTTTGTAGACGGTGTTGTAACAATAAGTGGACAATGGGATATACCTGCACATATAGATTCTCCGTTTGCCGGTAATCCGGCTATCCGTCAGGTAATCATAAAAGAAGGGGTTAATTTTATTCCGGGAGGATTGTTTGAAGGCTGTACAAGCCTGGAAAAGGTTTCTTTTGCGAATACGATGGATATGATTGGAAGGAAATCATTTGCAGTCTGTCCTCTCACAGAGATTACGATACCGGGCAGTGTGGGCATGGTAGGCGAATATGCCTTTGAAAACTGTGCAAATCTCAAAAAGGTTAATTTTCAGGGTGACAACATCAATCTTATGAATGGGGCTTTTCAAGGCTGCGTTCGCTTATCCGAAATTGAGCTTCCGGAAAATATGACTATTCTTGAGGAGGATTTATTTAAAGGCTGTACAGCTTTGGAAGAGATCACGATTCCGAAGGGTATGTGGATTATAAGCGAAGGATCTTTTGTGGGAACCGGTTTGAAGTTTGTTGTAGTCCCAGATGTTGAGAGGCCGATTGCGGACGGCGCATTTGATGTGACAACTGTTCTTCATGGTTATACGGATTCTGAAGTGGAACGATATGCAGAAAGAAACGGAAATGAATTTTCTCCTCATGACTGGGAGAAAACGATTACAAAATATCCGAGCTGTTCCGCAGAAGGAGAATATTCCTGCAAATGTAAATTGTGTGGTGAAGAAACGACAGAGGTAATTCCGTCAACCGGGCATACATGGGAAAACTATTACACGACAGACAGAGCGGCAAGCTGTACAGAGGACGGTCTCAAAAGTATTCATTGTAAAGACTGCAGTGCAAAGAAAGATTCCACTGCAATTCCGGCATATGGGCATAATTGGGACGAGGGTACTGTTACAAAAGAACCCACCTGTACAGAAGAAGGGGTAAAAACATATACATGTGAAAGATGTGGGGAAACGAGAACAGAAGCTCTTGAAAAATTGGAGCATGATTATGAAAAAATAGTAGAAAAGGCTTCTTTTGGAAAAGAAGGAAGCATTACCGAAAAATGTAAAGCCTGCGAAGAGGAAAAGGAAAAAGTTGTGATTCCTGCTGTTTCTTCCATTCAGCTTTCGGCAACAGAATACAGCTACAATGGAACAAATCGTCAGCCGTCTGTGACAGTGACGGACAGCCAGGGAAGCGCAGTTCCTGCTTCTGTTTCCTATCCGGCAGAGAGTAAACGGCCAGGTACATATTCTGTTACGGTTACTTTGACAGGGGAGAATTATGAGGGAAGCTCTTCTGCCTCTTATGTGATTAAGAAGGGAAAACAGGTTCTGGAATTTAATGATATAAGTAAAAGGATTGACAGCAAAACAGCTACTCTGACTGCTGTTATTACAGAGGGCAATAAATCCGGAAAAATTAAATACAGCTCCGATAATCCTCACGTTGCTACCATTTCTGCAAATGGAAAAGTAATGCTTCACAGAGTGGGCACTGCCAGAATTACTGCAACGGTAAAAGAAAATGAAAATTATGAGGGAGTTTCCAAGACGATTACCCTTACGGTTCTTCCTGCTCCTACAGCAGTAACAAAGCTTCAAAGCCCGAAAAAAGGCTGGCTGAATATTCAGTACAGAGCGAACGATGAGGCAGATGGATACCAGATGCAGTATGGAACTTCTTCCGATATGAAAAATGCAAAATACGCAGCAGTCAATACACCGGAAATACGCAGCTATACGAGAAAAGATGCCAAGAGCGGAGAAACGTATTATGTTCGCGTAAGAACTTTCAATATGGTGAATGGAAAGCGTGTGTACTCTAATTGGAGTGGAATTAAAAATGTTGATGTAAAATAAAGATTTCTGCAAGTATCAGAACTTTAAAACCGTCTCAAGTGAAAATGCCTGAGACGGTTTTAAATTTTGCTAAATCCGATCCGGAAAGTGGGGTATGGGCTTTTTTTAGAATTTTTGTTATAATATCATTATCAGACAAGGAGGGGTGCAGCATGGGCGAAGAAAAAAAACGTCTTCCGATAGGGCTGGAAAATTTCGAGCAGCTTATTAAAGATAACTATTATTATATAGATAAAACAAAATTGATTTCTGAACTGATCCGCAACGGGGGAATGGTAAATCTTTTTACAAGGCCAAGACGTTTTGGAAAAACCTTGAATATGAGTATGCTGGAATATTTTTTTTCCACAGAAGGAGATAAAAATATTTTTGAGGGATTGGAAATTGCAAAGGATACAAAGCTGTGTGAAGAGTATATGGGAAAATATCCTGTAATTTTTGTATCTTTAAAGGGGATTAACGCCAGTTCTTACGATACCGCTTTTCGTTTGATGGTCGAAACCATAAAAGGTGTGGCAAGAAAAGCAAAATTTCTTGAAACGAGCGACAAATTAGATGGATATGAGAAAGAGGATTACAGGGCTCTTCTTGATAGAGATATGGACGAAGCCACACTTTGTTTCAGCCTGAAAACTTTGTCAGAGCTTTTAGAGAAGCATTATGGAACAAAAGTGGTTGTTTTGATTGATGAATATGACGTTCCTCTGGCAAAAGCATTTGAAAACGGCTATTACACACAGATGATTTTTTTGATACGGAATCTGCTGGAACAGGTTTTAAAAACAAATAGCAGTTTGAAATTTGCGGTAATGACAGGGTGTATGCGTATTTCCAAAGAAAGTATTTTTACGGGTCTTAACAACCTGAAAATTTTATCCATTACAGATGAGCGCTATGATGAATATTTTGGTTTTACGGATACGGAAGTAAAGGAAATGCTTAAGTATTATGAAATAGAGGACCATTACGAAGAGATCAAAAGCTGGTATGATGGATACCGGTTTGGTGATACAGACGTATATTGTCCGTGGGATTTATTAAATCATTGCGATAAAATCAAAGATTACGCAAATGCTGTTCCGGAAAATTACTGGATCAATACAAGTAATAACGATGCCGTTCGCAAATTCATTCAAATGTCCGATAAGCTCACAACGAAACGTGAAATAGAGCGGCTGCTCGAGGGAGGGGAAATCACAAAAGAAATCCATCAGGAGCTTACGTATCCGGAAATGTATCAGTCTCTGGATAATATCTGGAGTCTTTTGTTTATGACAGGATATTTAACTCAGCGCGGAAGAGTTGATGCAAGGAGATATAAACTTGCAATTCCAAACCTGGAAATCCGGGATATTTTTAAAACGCAGATTATGGAATATTTCAAAGAAAGTGTCGCAAAAGACGGGGAGACTTTAAACCGGTTTTGTGAGGCTCTGGAAAAGGGCGAAGAAAAACAGGTAGAGCTTCTTTTTGAAGGCTATTTGAAAAAGACGATCAGTATTCGTGATACTTTTGTACGAAAATCAATGAAAGAGAACTTTTTTCACGGTATTTTACTTGGTATCCTGGGAGTAAAAGAGGAATGGGGCGTATTTTCAAACCAGGAGACAGGTGAAGGATACAGCGACATACTTGTAGAAACGGAAAACAGTGAAACGTCAATTCTGATAGAAGTGAAATATGCCAATGACGGAAATCTTGACCAGGCTTGTAAAAGAGCTTTGGAGCAGATAGAAGAAAGAAAATACGATGAGGAACTCAGGGAGAACGGAGTAGATAAAATTCTAAAATACGGGATTGCGTGTTATATGAAGCGCTGTAAAGTAAAACTGGCAGATTAGTTGTATTGACAAAACAACATCTTCGTGCTAAAGTAATAAATAGTTAAACCGATGAGAAAGAAGAGTAAACAATTAAGTGACATTTCAGAGAGCGGAGATTGGTGTGATTCCGTATGAAGCTGATTGTTGAATGGACTTTCGAGGGCAGCCCAAACCCGGATAAGGAAGTAGGCGCTGACGGGAACCGAACCCGTTACCAATCAGGAGTGTATGTTTGTACATGAGAAAGTGGACGTTTTGTCAATTTGAGTGGTACCGCGATAATAAGAATCTTATTACCGTCTCAAGCATTTAGCTTGAGGCGGTTTTTGTATTTATAAGAAAATCGCCGCAGAAAAGTTTCCTCCATATTGCAGACGGATTTCTTTCTTCTCACAGACAAAGCCGGAATTGGCATATATTCCGGAGAGACATTTTAATATTTCATTTGAGAGGAGAAAACAGCCATGAAAAAAACAATTATGAACAAAGTGATTACAGCAGGTATTGTAACAGCAGCTCTTGCATCTTCATCTACGGTATATGCAGAAAAAGAAACCTACACCATTGGAATTGAGCAGTTTGCAGAACACGGTTCTCTTGATAATTGCAGAGAGGGATTTCTGGAGGGGCTTGCAGAAGAGGGGATTGTAGAAGGAGAAAATCTTACTGTGGAATATAAAAATGCAGCTGCAGATATGGGAACAGCAGGACAGATTTCCGACAGCTTTGTTTCTTCTGATGTGGATTTGCTTTGCGGTATTGCAACGCCAAGCGCACAGAGTTGTTTTAATGCAGCTATGGATAAAGAAATTCCGGTTATTTACACAGCGGTGACAGATCCGCTTGCTGCGGAGCTTGCAGATGAAGAGGGAAATCCGGTGGGAGAAATTACAGGAACCAGCGATAAGCTTCCAATTCAGCAGCAGCTTGAAATGATCCGTACAATGCTTCCTGAGGCAGAAACAATCGGTATTTTATATACAACGAGCGAGGCAAATTCCGAATCTGCAATTAAAGAATATGAAGCGCTTGCAGAAGAATATGATTTTACGATTGAGACAGCGGGAATTACCGCGACAGCAGACATTCCTCTTGCGGCGCAGGGACTTCTTGAGAAAGTGGATTGTATTACAAATCTTACAGATAATACGGTGGTAAGTTCTCTTCCTGCGATTCTTGAAATGGCAAACGAAGCAAAGATTCCGGTATTTGGAAGCGAGATAGAGCAGGTAAAAATCGGTTGTCTTGCAGCACAAGGGCTTGATTATGTGGAACTTGGACGTCAGACGGGAAAGATGGCAGCCCAGGTTTTAAAAGGCGAAAAAAAGGCTTCAGAGCTTCCGTATGAAACAATTGAAGAAGCAAGTCTTTATATAAATGAAAAGACAGCAGAAAACCTGGGAATTGAAATTCCGTCAGAATTAAAGGATTCTGCAGTAGAAAGCTTTGCAG
>UQJE01000087.1 GCA_900541345.1 uncultured Blautia sp. | reverse complement strand
AAAAGGAGATAAAAACGGTATTCTCTTTTTGTCAGCAGATGTCGGGCTGCATAAGGATAGTAGTTTTTTCTGCGGTACAGGATAAAAAGCAGAATAAATAAAAAAATACAGATTATGGGAATATAGAGAACAGGCTCCATCAGCAGTACCTCCGTAATTAATAGAATATATGTTCTTTATAGTCCTTATTTTAAATGTTTTTGTAAAAAAATGCAAGAAAAATTCAGGTGAGTACGATTACTGTTAAAGAAACGACGCAGCAGATGTGTCATAACTGTGCTGAAATTTTTTTGTCCGCATAAAATGATATGAGAGCATTTCAGGAGTTTTGTATGTATCAGTCAAAAATGCGTATGCAGCAGGAAAATGTAGATAAAGGCCAGCTTCAGATTACGGTGGTAAACAGCGAGAACGGCAGGCCGGTTGAAAATGCGGTGGTGAGGATTTCCTATTCCGGAGACCCGGAAAGTACGGTAGAAGAGCTTCGTACAGATGAATCCGGAAAAACACCGGTTCTTGATATGAAAACACCGCCTCTGGAATACAGCATGGAACCTGTGGAGGAACAGCCCTATGCGGAATATACTGTACAGGTAGAAGCGGAGGGCTTTGAAAATGGAGAGACGTCGGGAACAGAGGTGCTTCCTGATGTTCTTGCAAAACAGGCAATTCAGATAGATCCAAGAAAAAAGACAGGACCGGGGTACAATCGCATTGTAATAGGTCCGCATACCCTGTTTGGAGAATATCCTCCAAAGATGGAAGAAGCAGAAATTAAGCCAATTAATGAATCAGGCGAGATTGTATTGAGCCGTGTTGTAATTCCAGAGTTTATAGTTGTACATGATGGTCCTGTGGGAGATAACAGTGCCCGAAATTTTTATGTGCGGTACAGAGATTATATTAAAAATGTGGCAAGCAGTGAGATTTACGCTACCTGGCCGGATGATACCATACGTGCCAATGTGCTGGCGATTATGTCGTTTACTCTAAACAGGGTTTATACGGAGTGGTACCGGAATAAGGGGTATGATTTTACTATAACCTCTTCCACTGCATACGACCACAAGTGGATACGAGGCCGAAATATATTTGATACCATAGACAGGATTGTAGATGAGTTGTTTGAGAATTATCTTTCAAGACCAAATGTGCGTCAGCCCATTTTAACCCAGTATTGTGATGGGAACAGGGTTAAATGTAGGGATAGAGGCTGGATGACGCAGTGGGGCAGTAAAGAGCTTGGAGACAGGGGATATTCTGCAATCGAAATCATACGGAGTTTTTATGGAAATGATATGTATATTAATGTGGCTGAGGAAATTTCGGGTATTCCGTCTTCCTGGCCGGGCTATGATTTGAATATCGGTTCATCCGGAAATAAGGTACGCCAGATTCAGGAGCAGTTAAATGTAATTGCAGAAGCGTATCCGGCACTTCCTACGATTACTGCAGACGGTATTTACGGACCTGCCACAAAAGAGGCAGTGCGGGAATTTCAGGGAGTTTTTGGTCTTCCCCAGACGGGAATTACCGATTATCCCACCTGGTATAAAATACAGGAAATTTATGTGGGAGTGAGCCGCATAGCGGAGCTTTAAGAAAAGGCAAAAAAGGAGCCGGCAAACCTGCGGCTGATACATCTCCTGGTTGTCAGGAACTGTATCAGTCGCATTGCCGGCTTTTTATTATGATTCTTTTATAGGAATCATAGCACTTCGTTCTTCGATTTTATTTTGGATTCTCTGGGCCTCCTCGCCTTCTGCAGGAGTAGGCTGGTAATTATTGTATCCATATTCGGAAGAGATGGAGCAGGGGATAATGTTTGTTACGTTATCAGCCTGCACACCATTTTCTGTAATTGTAAAAGTCTGTTGGAAAATCATAGAATCCATATCGCTTGGTGCACTATTGCCTCCAAAGCAGAAGTTTCCAAGACTGTATACAATATTTTTTCCTTTGTATGTTTCGATGCCCTGAAGGACATGGGGATGATGTCCGCACACAAGGTCAGCCCCTTCATCAATGGCAAGACGTCCGAGTGTCATTTGATTGCTGTCAGGTACTTCTTCTTTTTCGTTGCCCCAGTGGAAGATGACAATAACAAGCTGAGCGCCTTCCGCTTTTACTTTGGCAATATTGTCTTTTACCTGTTGAGTACGTTCCAGATGATCTTTTAATTCATAAATGCCTACAAGTCCTACCTTTATGCCTTTTATGTTCATTACGGCTGTTTCGTCATAACCAAAATGTGTAATTCCTTCTGCTTCCAGGGCATTTAAAGTGTCTGTAAAGCCCTGTTCGCCATAGTCGTGGCTGTGATTGTTGGCGGTGGTGACTGCCTCTATATTTCCGTCTGTAAGAATTTTTGCAAAAGAGGCGGGTGCTTTAAAAGCAAAAGTTTTATCTTCTCTTGCATCAGATTCTGTAAGTGTTCCTTCAAAGTTTGCAATCGTCAGATCGTCAGCAGAGAAAATCGGTTTTACATTTTGAAGGAAATAGGAACTTCCGTAATTGTCAAAGTAGGCATTTAAGCTGGTGCTGTAATCGAAGGCTTCATCTGTGCCAAGGGTACAGTCCCCCACTACACTCACTGTGAGAGAAACTGGGTCAAACGCTTTTTTTGTTTCTTTCTTTGCTTCTTTTTCCTGTGCTTTTTTCTGTTCTGCTTGTGCCGCAGCTTCTTTTGCTTTGCGGTTTCTTGTGATACAGGCAGATGTGCTCATGGAAAGAAGGAAGAGCAGAAGCAATCCTATTCCTATAAGAAGTGCTTTCTGGCGCCGGATTTTCTGCTGTCGCATTTTCTTTTGAAGAGCTGCGTTTCTTCTGGCAGTATCCGGACGGGCATTTCTCTTTCGTGGGGAATCGTTCATAATAATCTCCTTTTTCTAAAAGGGTCAGCTGAAGAATTTATCGTAGTAACCCATAACAAAAATAATGAGAACAATCAGCGGAAGTACAAAAGTAAGGTAAGGTCTTGCCCATTTCGGGAATTTGAGACCATTTCCGGTATCGGCTTCTGCCACAAAGTTTTTCCAGCCCCAGCCGTATCGTGTGACACAGAAGAGGAGATATACAAGACTTCCCAGAGGAAGCAGATTATTGGAAATAATAAAATCCTCTAAATCCTGAATGGTACTTCCCGGACCAAAGGGCTGAAAACCACTCCATACATTAAAACCGAGAATACAGGGCATGGATAAAATAAGAATGGCGGCGCCGTTTATGAGAACCGCTTTTTTTCTGCTCCAGCTCCAGAGCTCCATAGAAAAATTCAAAATATTTTCGAATACGGCAATGATGGTGGATAGTGCGGCAAAGCTCATAAAGATAAAGAAAAGAGCGCCCCAGAAGCGTCCGCCGGCCATCTGGTTAAATACGTTTGGAAGTGTGACAAAAACAAGTCCTACTCCCTGTGTCTGATCTACTCCGAATGAGAAGCAGGCAGGAAAAATAATGAGGCCTGCTGTCAGTGCGACAAAGGTATCGAGAATCCCAATCTGGATTGCCTCTCCTGTAAGGCTTCTGTCCTTCCCTATATAGCTTCCAAAAATGGCAAGTGCACCAATGCCAAGGCTTAAGGTGAAGAAAGCCTGTCCCATAGCTGCGTAAATTCCCTGTGCGAGGCCGTTTTCTTTCAGGCGCTCGAAATCAGGGAGAAGATAAAACTTCACACCTTCTGATGCGTTTGGAAGAGTCAGGCTCTTAATGCAGAGGAGAATCATAATTCCGAGAAGACATACCATCATAATTTTTGTGATGCGCTCCACGCCTTTTTGAAATCCCAAACTGCAGATGCCAAAACCAAGAACGGTAGTAATTACCATCCAGATGGTCATTTCCACAGGATTTGCCAGCATATCGCTAAATACACCTTCTACGGCAGAAGGAGTTAGTCCTGTAAAGGTTCCTTTTGCTGTTTTAACAAAATATGCGAGCATCCAGCCACCTACGGTTGTGTAGAACATCATGAGAAGATAGTTGCCGAGCATAGCGCCATAGCTGTAAAGATGCCATTTTGTACCCTTGGGTTCCAGAATATGGAAACTTTTTGCGGCGGAGCGCTGGCTGGCGCGGCCTACAGAAAATTCCATTACCATAATAGGCAGTCCGAGAATTAAAAGGAATACAAGATAAATCAGAACAAAGGCGGCGCCTCCGTATTGACCGGTAATGTACGGAAATCTCCACACATTTCCAATTCCGATTGCACAGCCGGCAGAAATTAAAATAAAGCCAAGCCGTGAAGAAAACTTTTCGCGTTCTTTCATAATAGATTTATAACCTCCCTCTAAAATCTATTAAAATTATATGAATTTTTATACATTTCGTCAATAACTATCTCTTTTCATGTTAAACTATTTTTGATAAAATAAAAAATAACTATGAAGCAGAAAGGAATTTAAGTTTATGTTATATATTGGAAATCATGCATCTTCCTCTAAAGGATATGCGGCTATGGGGCGTCAGATGGTGAAAAACGGAGGAAATACCCTGGCATTTTTCACAAGAAATCCAAGAGGCGGAAAGGCAAAGGAACTGGATCTGAAAGATGTGGAGAAATTTCTTGCAATTGCAGAGGAGAATCATTTTGGTAAGATAGTAGCTCATGCGCCGTACACTATGAATGCCTGTGCCGCAAAAGAAGATTTACGGGATTTCGCAAGAGAAATCATGGCGGACGATATGAAACGCATGGAGGCGACACCTGGAAACTATTATAATTTCCATCCTGGAAGCCATGTAGGACAGGGTGTGGAAATCGGCATTCAAAAAATTGCGGAAATTTTAAATGATGTTCTCACGGAGGAACAGTCTACGATTGTTCTTTTGGAGACGATGGCAGGGAAAGGTTCTGAGGTAGGGGGACGTTTTGAAGAAATCCGGGAAATTATAAATCTTGTGGAAAAAAAAGAAAAGCTGGGGGTTTGTCTGGATACTTGTCATGTGTGGGATGCGGGCTACGATATTGTAAATCACCTGGACGAGGTTTTAGAGGAGTTTGACCGCATAATCGGTCTTTCAAATTTAAAGGCAATTCACTTAAACGACAGTATGAACGGATTGGGAAGCCATAAGGATCGACATGCAAAAATCGGAGAGGGAGAGATTGGGCTGGAAGCGCTTTCTGCTGTTACCCGTCACCCCGCATTAAAAGGAATTCCGTTTATTTTGGAAACGCCAAATGACGATGCGGGCTGGACAGAGGAAATTGCACTTTTAAGAGAAAAATACGGAGAGTAAAAGATGAAAAAAACACTGATATTAAACGGTTCTCCAAGGAAAAAAGGAGATACCATGACAATGATTACCACTTTAGAAGAGGAACTGTCTTCCGATCTAAAAGTTCTGGATGCTTATTATGCAGATGTTCGCCCTTGTATTGACTGCAGATGGTGTTTTAAAAACCAAGGCTGTGCCATAAAAGATGGAATGCAGGAGATTTTTGATTATATCCAGGAATGTGATCACATTATTCTTGCCTCTCCTGTGTATTTTGAGGAAATTACAGGAATGCTGCTTGCTGTTTTAAGTCGCTTGCAGACATATTTCAGTGCAAGATATATAAGAAAAGAAGACCCTGTACCAAAGAAAAAGACAGGAGGGATTCTTCTTGCAGCAGGAAGTATCGGACCGAGAGAAAAAGCGGAGAGCACTTCCAAAATGCTTCTTAACCAGTTAAACTGTGAAGTGTTAGATACGGTATATGTAGATAAAACAGATAAAGTTCCTGTAAGAGAAAGGGAAGACATTTTAGAAGCAGTAAAAAATCTCGGAAAAAAATTAAACGAAGAGAGCAGATAAAGGAGGTTTACATGAAGAAAACACGGATTTTTGCAGCAGGTCTTATGGTTCTGCTGGCTTTTACAACAGCAGGCTGCGGAAAAGAGTCAGAGGAAGAGGTTTTTTCAGAGGATCTTGTTCCCCTTGATGAGGAAGAACTTCAGGCTCTTGAGGAAGGCAATCAGGGAGATGATCAGTTCGAGGTGATGGACGAGGATATGCTTGTAGATGACCCGGAAGTAGATTTGGATGGGGGTTCGGAAAAAGTGGAAAAGGAAGAATCTGTAGAAACAAAACCAGAGAGAGATGGCGCTTATACAGATAAAGATGAGGTTATTCTCTATATTCATGAATATGGGCATCTTCCATCAAATTATATAACGAAGAAAGAAGCACGCGATCTTGGATGGAGTGATGGAGCGGACAATCTTTCTGAGGTGGCTCCGGGAAAAAATATCGGAGGAGATGAATACAACAATGCAGATAAAATGCTTCCTGAGGAAGAAGGAAGAGTTTTTTACGAGTGTGACGTGAATGTAAAGCCTGGAGAACGGGGAAAAGAGAAAGTTATTTATACAAATGACGGACAGATTTTCTATACAGGTGACAATATGGAAACCTTTGAACAGGTATATTAATAATAATCCGGCAGAGTTGTTTCTGCCGGATTGTTGTTTTTGTGTACTATATTCAGGAGAGTACCTGATTTTTTAATTCTGCTCCATTCATAAATGCGGATGCATTTTCAAGAGTTGTCTCTGCAATATTTGTAAGTGCTTCTTCGGTAAAGAATCCCTGATGAGAAGTCATAGTCACATTCGGGAAGGAAAGAAGGCGTTGGATAGTAGAACTTGGAAGAATGCGCTCAGACATATCTTCATATACAAAATCTGTTTCTTCCTCGTATACGTCAAGACCAACCGCAAAAAATTTATGGTCGCGGATTCCAGCAATCAAATCATCTGTCTTAATAAGCCCACCTCTTGAAGTGTTTACAAGAATAACACCATCTTTCATTTTCGATATGGATTCTTCGTTGATAAGGTGCTTTGTCTCGTCTGTCAGAGGGCAGTGGAGACTGATTAAATCACTGGAGGAGAGGAGCTCGTTCAGTGATACATATTTTACAAAATCAAGAGAGTTATTTGGATAACGGTCATAAGCGATTACATTCATGCCGAATCCGTGACAGATACGCGCCATTGCCTGGCCGATTTTACCAGTACCTACAATACCGGCCGTTTTCTGATAAAGATTGACACCCATGAGACCGTTTAAGGCAAAGTTATTTTCTCTGCATTTAATGTATGCTTTATGAGTATGTCGATTTGCTGTGAGCACAAGCGCCATTGCGTGCTCTGCTACGGCTTCCGGGGAATATCCCGGCACACGCATCACCGCAATGCCATATTTTTTTGTTGTTTCAAGATCTACATTATTATATCCTGCACATCGCATAAGAATCAGTTTTACGCCGCACTGATGAAGCGCTTCAATGACATCTGTACCAAGGTCTGCATTTACAAATGCACAGATGGCATCATAGCCTTTTGCAAGAGCAGCCGTTTCCACATGGATATTTGCTTCGATAAACTTGATTTCTATACCTGGAAAAGAAGGCAGAAGCTTCTGGAAGAACTGTTCGTCATAATTTTTAGTACCATAAAATAAAATTTTCATAAAAACTGCTCCTTTCTATTTCTAGTATGTAATGAGTTCAATAGTATTATACGATATTTTACACAAAATAAAAAGGATAAAATTAGTCCAATATAAAAATCTCTATTTTGACAGGGAATAGAGGTCTTTATAAAATTCCGGATAGGAAATATTTACACATTCTCCGCCGCTTATAGAAAGAACTCCGTCACAAATTGCGCCTGCCACAGCAAAAGACATGGCAATGCGGTGGTCAAGATGGGAGTCAATGCATGCTCCGTGAAGGGGTTTGCCTCCGTCTATAATCATACCGTCCTCAGTTGGTGTGACGTCTGCGCCCATGCGTTTCAGATTTTCACACATAACGGCAATTCGGTCAGATTCTTTTACTTTCAGTTCCTGAGCGTCGCGGATAATGGTTTTTCCTTGTGCAAAAGCTGCCATTATAGCAATGACAGGAAGCTCATCAATTAAAGTTGGGATAATCTCTCCTTCTATGATTGTACCGTGAAGGCTGCTTGTGCGAATGAGAAGATCGGCAGTGGGCTCGCCCTGCTGATTTTCATTTAAAAGCGTAATGTCTGCGCCCATCTGGCGGCATACTTTAAGGATACCGTCTCTGGTAGGATTGATTCCCACGTTTTTCAGAAGGATTTCACTGTTCGGAGTGAGAAGCCCTGCGGCGATAAAATAAGCGGCAGAGGAAATGTCTCCGGGAACAGAGATTTCCCTTGCGGTCAGTACAGGTTCCGGAGAAATACAGGCAGTTGTTCCGAAAGAGCGTACATCTGCTCCAAAATAATTCAGCATAATCTCCGTATGATTTCTGGAAAGAACAGGTTCTGTTACTTTCGTTTCTCCGTCTGCATACATTCCTGCAAGAAGAATACAGGATTTTACCTGTGCAGATGCAACGGGGGAGTTATAGTGGATACCGTAAAGTTGTGTTCCCTGTATGGAAAGAGGTGCGCAGCCATTATTCTTTAAACTTGTAATATCTGCGCCCATCTCTTTTAAAGGGGTTATAATGCGGTTCATAGGGCGTGACTGAATGGACTCATCTCCTGTAAGGATGGAGGAGAAGTTTTGACCTGCAAGAATTCCGGAAATTAATCGTGTTGTTGTACCGCTGTTTCCTGTGTCGAGAACATCAGACGGTGCGGAAAGTCCATGAAGTCCTTTTCCGTAAACAAGTACATCAGAACCGTTTTGTTCTACAGAAATGCCCATTTTACGGAAACAGCGGATTGTGGAAAGACAGTCTGCTCCTTCAAGAAAACCGCTGATTTTTGTAGTACCCTGTGCGAGAGAACCAAACATTACGGCACGGTGAGAAATTGATTTATCTCCCGGAACAGAAAGGGTTCCTTCTAAATTTTTCAGTTTTTTAATATCCATATTTTTATCCTATCGTTCATATAGTGTATAGTTCCGTTTGGTAAGAAGGGCAGAGGCGCGTCTCATAGCGTCTTCCTCATAAAATTCGATTTTGAGAACGCCTTCTTCAAATTCTCGGTTGTGGATAATGCCAATATTTTTGATGCTGATCTTATCCATTGCAAGAATTGTGGCAATGGTAGCGATTCCTCCGGCTTCATCAGCAATATCAAGATAAAGGACAAAAGCTTTTTTAATCAGACCGTTGTCTGTTATATCAATGGAATCACGATAATCTCTTGAGGAGGCGAAAAGCTGATAGAGGCTGTCCGCATCTTTGTTGTCTACAAAATATCGTATCTGAATCAGCATACGGATATAGTCATCCAGCACATTGGAAATATTTTCCTGGTTTTCCAGGCAGATCTGCTGCCACATGACAGGAGAAGAAGAGGCGATTCTTGTAATATCACGAAAACCTCCCGCGGCAATCGTCTTCATATATTCTGCATCGTTGTCGAGAATGCTTACAAGATTTACAAGAGCGGCTGCGATAATGTGGGGCAGATGACTGACACCTGCAGTAATAAAGTCATGTTCTTCACTTGTAAGAACTATAGGAATGGCGCCCAGTGAAGTGATGAGCTCTGTAAAATCCATAAGACGTTCCAAAGGCACTTCTCCTCCCGGTGTAATAATATAGTAGGCATTTTCCAGAAGGAGGTCGTCAGAAGAAGAAAAACCGGATTTTTCTGAGCCTGCCATAGGGTGCCCTCCTATAAAATGCCTGCCGAGATGAAGGGATTCCACTTTGTCGTGAATCATGCCCTTTACGCTTCCAACGTCTGTGACGATGCAGTTGTCCTGAATGGAATCTTTTATTTTATTCAGATATTCTATATTAAACTCAACGGGTGTGCAGAGAAAAAGATAGTCGCAGGAAAAGAAACGGCTGTCATTTTCTTCGCATACTCCGTCAATAATACCGCTCTCCAGAGCGGCGGCGAGAGTTTCTCTGTTTTTGTCATAGGCAAAAAGACGGTAATCCGAATGATGTTTCCGGATCGCTTTGGCAATAGAGCCGCCTATTAAACCAAGACCGATAAAACCGATGGTTTTCATATGTATATTGTCCTTTCCCACTGCGTATTTACCTGTATATTTTAAAAGATAAGGGGAAAAAAGTCAATTACATATGGAAATGACGAAATTACACAAGAGAATTCAAAAAAAATTAAGAATAATTTATATAAAATACTTGAAATTTGTTTTAGATTTTAGTAAAATATAGACATATTAGACAAACAGGGAGGTATTACATATGGACGTTTTTAGAACCGACAGAATCAGAAATGTAGTCCTATTAGG
>UQJE01000086.1 GCA_900541345.1 uncultured Blautia sp. | reverse complement strand
ATCTGAGGAGGAATTCTTTCCAGAAAGGTCTTCATCTCGGAGGCAATTTCGTTCATACAGTTCATAATTCCCGCATTTACAACATAGGAAGAAATCACTTCTTCTCTTGGGAGCCCGGAAATACTGTCGATTCCCACAACCTTCCGCGCTTCCTTTTTCTGGTCGCTCAATCGGCCCATAACAAGCTTTAAGCGTTTTCCCGTTCGTGTTCCTATCTGAAGATGATACCGTTTCCTGACTTCACTGCAGATTGCTTCATTCATCTGCCGTCCCCCTATTGGAAGTTTTCGGCTGATGATAATTTTGCCGTCTGTAATAATAGAAAACTCCGTACTCTGGGCGCCGATATTTACAACCATGCTTCCCACATTTTTTTCCAGATTGATTCCCATAGCAATGGCATCTGCAATGGGAGACTCCACCATATATACCTTATTTTTACGAAGCCAGTGTCCGTTTACAAGATGATAGTAGGCGCGTTTTTCAACAGGTGTCATATCAAGCGGTACGGAAAAATACATTACCGAACCAATTCCGCGCATATGGTTGATTTTTTTTAGCATAGTATAAAGGACAATTTCCTGCAGCTCCAGATTTGCAATCATTCCAAAGGACATAGGCGAAGATACGGAAACATCAGAGGGCTCTTTTTCAAACATTTCGTAAGCCTCATTTCCTACCGCTATAATATTCCTTCCTCTTGAGGCAATCATATTTTTTTCAATATAGCTTTTGTTTTTTAAAAAGGAATAGACCTTTACGGAACTGTTTCCTAAATCTACTCCATAAGTTCTTTCAAACAGCATACTCTGCCCTTTCGTTATTCTTATTCCTTGAGAAGCTCCTCCTCACGAAAACTGAAATATCTTCTGTCTCCGATAATAATATGATCCAGAAGATGAATGCCAATCAGTTCTCCTGCCTGCAAAATCCTCATTGTCACTTCCGCGTCACACTCACTGGGAGAAGGATCTCCGCTTGGGTGGTTGTGAACCAGTATGAGGCTTAACGCGTGATGACGAAGCGCCTGAAGAAATACTTCTCTTGGCGTGATCAGAGTAGCATTTGCAGTCCCTCTGCTTAACAGAGTTTCTGCCAGCAGATGATTCTTATTATCCAGCATCATACAGTATAAAAGCTCCTGTTCTTCATGACGCAGCCGTTCCATATAATATCGGGCGATAGTGGAAGGATTCTGAAAAGAAAGCCCCGGTCTTGCGGCTGCACTTGCCATTCTCTTGGACAGTTCTCCGATACATTTTAATTGTATTGCCTTTACCTTTCCAATTCCGTTTATTTTCATAAGCTCAGAAAGAGAAAGATGAAGAAGTCCAAGAAGTCCCGGATAAGAAGTGGTTTCTGTTACTGTGAGAATCTGATTTGCAAGAGTTACAGAATTTACTCCTTTTGTTCCGCTGCGCAAAATAACGGCGAGAAGTTCACTGTCACTTAATGAAGTTTCTCCCTGTAGGAGACATTTTTCGTAAGGACGCTGCTGTTCTGGCAATTTTTTTATATTTTCCGGCATAATCTTACCTGTGCGCTCTCTAAAGCAATCTTACACCAGTGTATACATTTTAGCACAAAAAGAGAGAGATGTATACTCTCTCTTAGAATTTTCTGTATTTGCG
Source organism: uncultured Blautia sp. (assembly GCA_900541345.1). Taxonomy (GTDB): domain Bacteria; phylum Bacillota; class Clostridia; order Lachnospirales; family Lachnospiraceae; genus Blautia_A. The sequence goes on along the minus strand of UQJE01000086.1, from coordinate 8,634 downwards.
GGCAATCGCCTCGGCTGTTTTGATTCCGTCCATAGCGGCCGAAGTAATGCCTCCTGCATACCCGGCGCCTTCTCCGCATGGATAAATTCCCTGTTTTTTCGATTCCATTTCTTTATTTCTTAAAATTCGTACAGGGGAAGAGGTACGGCTTTCCACTCCGCTTAAAAGGGCGTCATCTCTGTCAAATCCCGGGATTTTTTTCCCAAATGCCTCAATACCTTCTGAAATTGAATTCCCTATATATTCCGGAAAAACAGAGCGTACATTTGCGAGAGTATAGGCGCCTTTCATGCAAGGAGTAATTTCTCCGAATTCTGTACTTGGAATATTTTCCCGAAAATCTTTATAAAGCTGCACCGGAATTTTTCCATTTCCAAGCTTCCAAGCTGCTTTCTCAAGTTGTCTTTGAAATTCGATTCCTCCGAGAGCCCCCTCTTCCGGAAAATCGGAAGGATTTACAGTGACGATCAGTGCACTGTTTGCATTTTTGCTTCCTCGGTTCTGGTAACTCATTCCGTTTATTGCCAGCATTTCCTCTTCAGAGGAAGCATTTACTACATACCCTCCCGGGCACATACAGAAAGAATAAACGCCTCTATTATTTTCGCAGGTATGTGTCACTTTATAGCTGGCTGCACCGAGAATTTTATTTTCTTCTTCTCCGTATAAGGCAAGATTCATTGATGACTGAAGATGTTCTACACGGACACCTACTGCAAATGATTTTGCCTCCATAGGAAGCCCGCGCTTTTTCAACATGGCAAAGGTGTCTCTTGCACTGTGTCCTACGGCAAGCACACATATATTTGCAGGAATCTTTTCTGTATGATTTACTTCTACAAAAGAAAGTCGGTCATTTTCAAATATCAGGTCGGTTACTTGTGCACGAAAACGGAAACTTCCTCCCATCTCCTCAATCTGATGACGAAGAGTCTGTACAAGAGGAACAAGTACGTCTGTTCCAAGGTGCGGCTTTTGCTGGTATAGAATTTCTTTCGGAGCACCAGCTTCCACAAACCGTTTTAAAACCTCCTGATTTCTTCCGAAGGTATCTTTCACAAGGGTATTTAATTTTCCGTCTGAAAAAGTTCCGGCTCCGCCTTCCCCAAATTGCACATTAGAATCCGGGTCAAGCACTCCGTTTTTCCAGAAATCCTCCACTCGTTTCTGACGCTTATCGGCCTCCTCACCCCGCTCCAGGACAATCGGCTTATATCCGGCTTTGGCCAGATACCAGGCGCAGAAAAGTCCGGCCGGACCGCTTCCTGCAATGACAGGAGGGAAATCAAGAGCTTCCGCTCCTCCTTCCGGAAATACATATGGCTTCTCGATAATTGACATAATATTATTATTGTGAACTTTTCGGAGAATTTTCTCTTCCCCTTTCACAGATACATCTATCGTATATACAAATTTTTTATCGTCTTTGTGCCGCGCATCGAGAGACTGCCGTCTGATTTGATATGTAAAAGGAAGATTTCCAAGACGCAGTGTTTTTATAATGCGTTGTTCCAGTTCTTTTTCTGTGTGAGCAATCGGCAGTTTTAATTGTGTAATACGAATCACAGGGCAGTTCCTCCTTTTTCTGGTTCACAAGATTTTGCCGCATATGTTCCGGACACAGCTCCGCTTGCCCATGCCCACTGGAGATTGTAACCGCCACATGCCCCATCTATATCAAGAAGCTCTCCTGCAAAGAAAATGCCTGGACAGAAAAGAGACTCCAGGGTATGACTGTTTACTTCTGCGGTATTTACTCCGCCTGCACATACCTGCGCCTGAGAAAAAGGCATGGTTCCGGTGATTGTGAGCGGAAATTTTTTTATGGCTGAAATAAGATCTTCCTGTAAAAACAACACTTTTACAAGTTTTTCCGGGAAGAGACCTGTAAAAAGTTCTTTTTTGTTTTTATAAGGACATTGTTCTTTTCTCGTTTTAAGAAGCTCTTTTACTTCCTCCTCCGTAAAATCCGGAAGAAAATCAAGAAATGCCTGTACCTTTTTTCCTTCGCTTAACGCTTTTGCAGCGTACCGGCTTACCTGAAAAACAGGAATACCGGAAACGCCGTATTCCGTAAGCTGAAGCTCTCCCTGCTCTTCTTTTAAAAGTTTACCTTCTGAAAAAACAGAAATTTTTCCTTCTGTCCTTGTCCCTGCCCAGGAAGAAAATTTCTTTCCCTTACATTTTAAGGGGACAAGGGCTGGAAGAGGCGCAATAATCTTATGTCCCAAAGATTCTGCCAGAGTGTAACCGCTTCCGTCAGAACCGGAAATGGAAGATGCTTTTGAACCGTTTGCAAGAATTACGCAGTCACCTTCATAGCACCAGCCCTCTGTGTGAACCTTCCATATATTATATCCGTTCTTTTGCTCACGGGAAAGAGAAGTTACTTTTTCATTTGTCTTTATTTTTACGCCGAGGGCACGTGCTTTCATGCAGAGTACGTCTGTTATACTCTGTGCCTGTCCGCTTCGGGGATAAAGGCAGCCTTTTCTGTTTACAGGAAAAATTCCCAGTTCTTCAAAAAATTGAATCGTTTGAGAAACAGGAAACTGTTCCAGAGCATCCCGGACAAATTCCGGATGTGTTCCACGATAGGCATCTGCCGGAATCTCTATATTTGTAAAATTACATTTTCCGTTTCCTGTTGCAGCGATTTTTCGGCCGGGCCTGTCATTTTGTTCCAGAACCGTGACAGAAGCCCCGTTTTCTGCCGCTGTCACAGCCGCCATTAAGCCTGCGGCTCCTGCTCCTATCACAACAAGGTTTCTTTTTGCCGTAATATCTCCTTTTTAAGGTATTTAAAGTGTCACAAGATTTTTATCTACCAGCTTTTGAAGTGACATCAAAATACCAAGTTTTGCATGTTCCCAGGTAAGACCGCCCTGGAAATATACTGCATACGGCGGTTTCATAGGACCGTCAGCAGAAAGCTCGATAGAAGAACCCTGTACAAACGCGCCGGCTGCCATAATAACCTGACTGTCATATCCCGGCATATCCCATGGTTCCGGGTCTACATAACTGTCAACAGGAGCTGCAGCCTGGATTCCCTTACAGAAAGCAACTACTCTCTCCGGTGTTCCAAGAGTAACTGCCTGAATAATATCCTGTCTCGGTTCTTTTGAATCCGGAACAACAGGAAAGCCAAGGCGTTCATAAACATTTGCGGCAAAGACAGCACCTTTTAACGCCCCCTTTGTGACCATAGGGGCAAGGAAAAATCCCTGATAAAAAGAGCGGTTTACACCGAGGGTTGCCCCTACCTCCATACCAAGTCCGGGACACGTCATACGGTAAGAAGCATTTTCCACACATTCCTTTGTTCCAGCAATATAGCCGCCAATAGGGGCAAGACCGCCGCCCGGATTTTTAATAAGAGAACCAACTATCATATCTGCTCCTACATCACTCGGCTCTATGGTATCTACAAATTCTCCGTAACAGTTATCTACCATGCAGATAACATCCGGTTTTATATTTTTTACAAAAGCAATCAATTCTCCGATTTGTTTTACGGAAAAAGAAGGGCGTGTCTGGTATCCCTTAGAACGCTGGATTGCCACAAGGCGTGTCTTTTCATTGATTGATTTTTTAATGTTTTCATAGTCAAAAGTTCCATCTGAAAGAAGGTCTACCTGACGGTAGGAAATTCCATACTCTGCAAGAGAGCCTTTCGAAGGACGAATACCAATTACCTCTTCCAGAGTATCGTACGGTTTCCCCGCAGGAGCCAGCATTTCGTCTCCCGGGCGAAGATTTCCGAAAAGAGCAATTGCAAGAGCATGTGTTCCACAGGCAATCTGAGGGCGTACAAGACATGCTTCTGTATGGAAGGTATCTGCATATACCTTTTCCAGGGTATCACGGCCGAAATCGTTGTATCCATATCCGGAAGAAGCTCCAAAGCACTCTTCGCTTACTCTGTTTTTCTGCATGGCAAGAAGCACTTTCATCTGGTTATATTCTGCCACACGGTCGAACTCTTCAAAACGCTCCTTTAAAGAGTCCTCTATTTTTTTTCCAAAATCATATACCTGGGAAGAAATCCCAAGCTGTTCATACATTTCCTTCATTTTTTGTTCCTTTCCTGTTTTACTTATTCTATAATCTTTCTTTCTCTGCACACAGAGAGCATATATTCCAAAATTTTTTCATCATTAAATGCAAACTTATCTTTGTCTACCCAAACAACATTGGATTCCCTTCGAAACCAGGTAAGCTGCCGTTTTGCAAAGTGGCGGGTATCCCGTTTTAAAATCCGCACTGCCTCATTAAGAGGAACTTCTCCATCCAGAAAAGAAAGAATTTCTTTATATCCAAGCCCCTGCATGGAAGTCATCTCCCGATGGCAGCCCATATCTTTTAATTTCTGCACTTCCTCAACAAGCCCGCTTTCCATCATTTCATCAACCCGTCTGTCAATTCGTTCATATAAAAGATCTCTTGGTGCGTTTAAAACAAAGTAGGCAAGATTATAAGGCGTTTCATTTTGTTTCTGTTCTTCATTATGCTGTGAAATGGGAAAGCCGTTTTCCTTGTAAAATTCCAGGGCACGAATGACACGTTTTACATTGTTGGCATGAATTTCTTCCGCACTTTTTTTGTCTACTTCCCGCAGCATCTCATGGAGAAATTCATTTCCTTTTTCCGCTGCAAGACGGCTTAACTCTTCTCTGTATTGTTTATTTTCCTCGCCTTCTGTAAAATCTATATCTTTTGTAATTGCCTGAATATAAAATCCGGTTCCTCCCACAAAAACAGGGGTTTTACCGCGATTATAAATATCTTCCATCGCCTTTTTGGCCAGTTCCTGGAAGCGTACAATATGAAATTCTTCAAAAGGGGAAAGAACATTAATTAAATGATGGGGAACACCGTCCATTTCTTTTTCTGTAATCTTTGCAGAGCCAATGTCCATGTATTTATACACTTGCATAGAATCAGCGGAAATAATCTCTCCGTTAAGCGCCTTTGCAAGAGAAATAGAAAGCTTTGTTTTTCCTACTGCAGTAGGTCCTGTCAAAACAACTAAAGGTTTTTTCATAGCGCCTCCTAAACAATTCTTTTAAATTTCTTTTCGATTTCCGATTTTGTCATAGAGACAATGGTCGGACGTCCATGCGGACAGTGATACGGATTTTCCAGTTTCAAAAGCTCGTCAATGAGCTTATCCGCCTCCAGTGAGGACATCTGATGATTTCCCTTTACTGCCGCTTTACACGCCATTGTAGCAAGCTTTGACGTAAAAAGAGAAAGCGTGTTATTTTCTCCGTCAGGAGACAGGGAGTCCAGCATTTCCAGAAAAAGAGATTCCTCATTCATTCCATAAAGATTAGACGGCACGGCACTGATGCAGTATTCCCTTCCTCCAAACGGCTCGATTTCAAATCCAAATTCATGGAAATATTCTTCATTTGCCTTCAGACGCCCTTCTTCCTCAAGACTTAAACTTACAATGAGAGGCGGACTGATATACTGGGAAGAGATTTCCTGATTTTCAAACTGTTTTACAAACCTTTCATAGTATACTTTTTCATGGGCAGCATGCTGGTCAATAATATAGAAAGAATCTTCAAACTGCACAAGCCAGTAGGTATCAAAAAGCTGTCCGATGAGCCGATGACGGCTTCTTGATTCCGGAGCGAGAAGCTTTTCTTTGAAAAATTCAAGCTGTTCTCCCGTCTCCTGTTCCTGCTTTTTAGGAGGAGGAGTCTCCGTTTCTTTCTTCTGATAAGATACTTCTTCCGTTTTTTCTACAGTTGTTTCCGTTATTGTTTCAGCTTTTTCTTCTGCCTTTTTCTCTGCGTGAGAAATTACCGGAATTTCTTCTTTTATTGTTTTTGGGGCTTCTTCAGAAATGGTTGTTTGTACTGTTTCTTTACGTTCCGCCTCTTTCATTACTTGCTCTTCACGCTCTTTTAATGTGCCGGAAAACATCTGCTCCTCTTCTTTTGTAAGCGGAGTTTGATATACCGGAGGCGTTTCACGAAGAATTTCTGCTTTTTCCATTCTTCGTTTCACTTCAAAAGGTTCCGGAACTTCCACGGATTTTTGAACAGGAGCCTTTAATAAAGACTTCGGCTCCTCTCTTCCAACAGAAACTTCAGGAATCATCTCTCTCTTTGTCAGCGCGCGACGAACCGTATCATATATGGCGTCGTATACCTCCGGCCCTCTCGCAAAACGTACCTCCATTTTTCTCGGGTGCACATTTACATCCAGATCATTTCCTTCCATCTCAATATGAAGAGATACAAAAGGAAATTTATGCTGCATGAGAAATCCTTTATATCCGTCCTCAACTGCTTTTGTGATCAGATTGTTTTTTACATATCGCCCATTGATATAATAATTTTCAAAAGAACGGTTTCCTCTGGAAATTTCAGGTTTTCCTACAAATCCTTCTATTTTCATAAACTCGTTTTCGTAAGAAACCTCAAGAATAGATTTTGCAATATCTCTGCCATATATATTATAAATTACGTCTTTTACATTGTAGTTACCGGAGCTGTGAAGCTTCACCTGCTTATTCTGTATATACTTAAAGGAAACCTCAGGGTGGGAAAGTGCAAGCTGTTCCATTAAAGTGTTAATATAGTTCCCCTCCGTGGTATCCGATTTTAAAAATTTGCTTCTTGCAGGAGTATTATAAAAAAGGTTTCTTACGAGGAAGGTAGTTCCGTCAGGTGCCCCCATTTCCTCAAAGATTTTCTCCTGTCCCCCTTCTATCACATAGCGGACTCCGCTTATGGCAGAAGGCGTTTTTGTGATCAGCTCCACCTGGGAAACAGCCGCAATACTGGAAAGAGCCTCTCCTCGAAAACCAAGCGAAGAAATGGTTTCCAGGTCTTCTACTTTTTCAATTTTACTTGTGGCATGACGAAGAAAGGCAACGGGAACCTGCTCCATTTCCATGCCGGAACCGTTGTCTGTGATGCGGATCAGTTTTTTGCCTCCGTCGGCAATTTCTACGGTAATAGCTGTCGCTCCTGCGTCAATGGCATTTTCTACAAGCTCCTTTACTACAGAGGCAGGACGCTCTACCACTTCGCCTGCTGCTATTTTATCAATTGTGTGCTGGTCTAAAACTGCAATTTTTCTCAAATTTCTCACCATCTGTTCTTAATTTTGTTCTGCAGATTATAAAGAATATTTAAAGCTTCCATAGGTGTCAAGTTCCCGATTTCCAGTCCCTTAATTTCATTAATAATATCGTTGTCCTGCACAGTGTCGAAAAGAGACATCTGTGCCATATCTACCTGGTCATACTGTATTTTCTGTTTTTTCTTTGGAGCGGTTAAATCCTTTACAGCCGCTGTAATATCTGCATCGCTTAACTCTTCCACCAGCTCCTTCGCTCTCTGAATAACGGTATCGGGAACACCGGCAAGTTTCGCTACTTGAATGCCGTAGCTTTTATCTGCGCCGCCTTTTACAATTTTTCGAAGGAATACAATATCGTCGCCTTTTTCTTTTACGGCAATACAGTAATTGTTTACGCCGGATATTTTTCCTTCCAGCTCCGTCAGCTCATGATAATGTGTGGCAAACAGGGTTTTGGCTCCGCAAAGCTTTGTATTGCTGATGTGCTCCACAACTGCCCAGGCAATGGAAAGCCCGTCAAATGTACTCGTTCCTCTTCCGATTTCATCAAGGATCAGAAGACTTTTTGAAGTGGCGTTTCGAAGAATATTTGCAACTTCCGTCATTTCTACCATAAAGGTACTTTGGCCGCTTGCAAGGTCATCAGAGGCTCCAACTCGTGTAAAAATCCGATCCACAATTCCAATATTTGCCTTTTCAGCTGGAACAAAGCTTCCAATCTGTGCCATCAAAACAATGAGGGCAGTCTGACGCATATATGTAGATTTTCCCGCCATATTCGGACCTGTGATAATGGAAATCCGTTTTTTCTGATTGTCAAGATATGTATCGTTTGCAATAAACATATCATTTTCAATCATCTGTTCCACAACGGGATGGCGCCCGTTCTTAATATCTATAACGCCGGAATTATTAATTTTCGGACGGACATAATTATTTCTCTGTGCGACAAGAGCAAGAGAAGCTAAAACATCAATAGCTGCAACTGCCTTAGCAGTTTGCTGAATACGGACAACTTCTGCCCCCACTTTATCTCGAACATCACAAAAAAGCTCATATTCCAAAGCGTACAGTTTATCTTCCGCTCCAAGGATCAGATCCTCCAGTTCTTTCAGCTCCTGCGTAATGTATCTTTCTGCATTTGTAAGCGTCTGTTTCCGAATATAATTATCCGGAACCTGGTCTTTAAACGCATTTGTAATTTCCAGAGAATATCCGAATACCCGGTTATATTTAATCTTCATGGTGCGGATTCCGGTGCGCTCTCGCTCTCTTGCTTCCAGTTCACTTAACCATTTTTTTCCATCTGTACGGGAGCGGCGGAATTTATCTACGTCCTCATGATAGCCTTCCCGGATAATACCACCATCTTTCTGAGCAAGAGGCGGATCGTCTACAATCGCCTGTTTAATTAATCCACTTATGTCCAAAAGGCTGTCCATTTCTTCCTCCAGCTGTCTTAATACAGGGGAAGAAAATTCTTTCAAAACCTGTTTGATATGAGGAAGCATTTCCAGAGAAGAAGCA
>UQJE01000085.1 GCA_900541345.1 uncultured Blautia sp. | reverse complement strand
TCTTGTCTCTTATAGTGCTATTTTTTGACTTTTTACTTTTTTCCCTGTTCTTTTAGAAGCTCACTGGGGAGGATTCCGTATCGTTTCCTAAACTCCCTTGCAAAGCCTCTGCTGCTGCAAAAACCATTTTCAAGAGCAATGGCGCTTATGGTATGGTCCGTATTCATAAGTTCCCTGTACGCATATGCCATACGAATGTCCTGAAGATACGTCTTAAAATTTACTTTCGCATATTTACGGAACATTCTGGAAAGATACGCATCGGAATATCCGAATATTTCCGCAAGCTCTGTAAGCTTTATATCCTCCCTGTAATGTTCTCTCATATATGTGGTAATTTTTGATAAAGCGGCAAGCCTTCTGCTGCAGAGCACCTCCCGCTCCCCGACCTCGGTAATACGGTAGGCACTTACAAGAAGATACATAATTTCATTATAGACTGCCTTTATTTTAAACGGGCACCCAATCTCCTGCCGCTTATTGACTTCATAAAGTTCCCGGATACGCCCTGCCAGTTCCCTGTTTTTTGGGTGTCCTGTACTTGCAAATCGGATAAAACGCTCCGCTGTAAAATAATCCTCAAACTGCTTCAGCGGAATCTGCAGAACAACAGTCTGATTCTTTTCAGGTGCGTGGATTGAATGAATCTCATTGGAATTAATGATAATCAGTTCTCCTGCTTTTAAAAGATATTCCTCCCCATTCAGGAAAAAGCTCAATTTCCCCTCCATGACCGCAAAAATCTCCACTGAAGTATGCCAGTGCTTTTCTCTTACATAATTCCCGCTTCCACCCTCAAACAGAAAAAGCTTAAAGGGCAGCCCTTCGTTTGGAATAATAAGCTCATGTTGAAATTCCATAATCGCCTCCCGAAAAACAATACTTTTGTCTATAGTATAGCGAAAGGGAAGATCAAAGTCAAAAAGCCTTTTCTTGTTTTTTCTCTGAAATCTGTTATAATGCAACTGTTAACAGAAAACTCTATAAATATTAATGTCAGAATTGTCATTTTATCACTAACAGGAAAGGAACAAACTATGTCAGATATAAACTACAGTATCTCTCGCCATACTGCCACCATCTCCGTTTCAGAATACATAGAAGGATTTGTAGATGTGGAAACGTTTCTGGAAGCCTGCAGCGCCTGTCCCAATTATGACAAGCGATGGTCCTGCCCTTCCTATGATTTTCGTGTACTTGATTTCTGGAAAAAATATAAAACGCTAAATCTTCTTGCTTCAAAAATTATTTTTTCAGAAAAAGACAGGAACAGAAACTATACTCAGGAAGAAATAAACCACATTCTTGATGAAGTTTTGATAAAAGAAAAGGAACGGCTCTCTCTTGAGCTTTTTGAGGAAGAGGAAAAATACCCCGGAAGCATCAGCCTTTCCGCTGGAAGCTGCACAAAATGTACGGTCTGTTCCCGTGAAAAAGGAGAGCCCTGCCTTTTCCCGGATAAAATGCGTTATTCCATTGAATCCCTTGGCGGAAACGTGGGGCTTACCATAGAAAAGCTTATGGGACTTCATCTGGAATGGATGGAGGAAGGCCATCTTCCCCATCATTTTGTACTTGTATGCGGACTTCTTCTTCCGTAAATAAAAACTACATATATTTGAGGTGATACTTTTGCAGAAACAACAAAATTTAACACAGGGAAAACCAGGAAGAACTTTGTTTTTCTTTGCCCTTCCCATGATCATCGGAAATCTTTTCCAGCAGTTTTATAATATGGCAGACTCTATTATTGTAGGACAGTTTGCCGGAGAAAACGCCCTTGCTGCAGTAGGTGCATCCTACTCTTTCACAACCGTTTTTATTATGATTGCCATTGGAGGAGGAATAGGCGCTTCCGTACTTACAAGCCAGTATCTTGGAGCAGGCAGATACGGCAAAATGCGTACCTCCGCCTACACCTTTCTCATTGCCTTTGGAATAGTCAGCGTTATACTTACTGCTCTTGGGCTTTTATATAATCCTGCAATTTTACGCGCTTTAAAAACGCCGGAAAATATTATGGAAGATGCGCTTTTGTATTTACAGATTTATTTTATAGGGCTTCCTTTTATGTTCATGTACAATATTTTATCTGCTGATTTTAATGCCCTCGGAAAATCAAATATTCCTCTTATACTTTTGATTTTCTCTTCCATCCTGAATATTGTAATGGATCTTCTGATGGTTGGAGGTTTGCATATGGGTGTTGCAGGAGCAGCCATCGCTACCGTAATTGCACAGGGAATTTCTGCAGTACTTTCCCTTGTGATTTTCCTCCGTCTGCTGAAAACATATAAAAATGACGAAAAATACTCTGTTTTTGACAAAAACATGTTAAAAGCCGGAACCAAAATCGCGATTCCCTCAATTGTACAACAGTCCATCGTAAGCATAGGTATGTTGCTTACCCAGTCCTCTGTCAATCATTTCGGCTCCTCCGCCCTTGCCGGTTATTCTGCGGGAAGCCGCTTGGAATCTCTTGGAATCGTACCTATGATCGCAACGGGAAACGCCATGTCTCCCTTCACTGCCCAAAATCTAGGTGCCGGAAAAACAGAACGTGTAAAAGAAGGATATAAGGCAGCTTACCGAATTATTATTGCATTCGGAATTTTCCTTGCACTTGCCTCCCAGCTTCTGTACCGTCCGATTGTATCCGCCTTTGTAGACCCGGTTCAGTCTCCTGTTGCCTTTGAAACAGGGACTGCCTATTTCCGATTCGTTGGAATTTTCTTCTCTTTTCTGGGATTTAAGGCTATTACAGACGGTATTCTCCGGGGCTCCGGCGATGTAAAAGTCTATATGCTGGCAAATCTTATTAATCTTGCCATCCGCGTATCTGTCGCCCAATTTTTATCACCTGTTTTTGGTATTCAGGTTATCTGGTACGCCATACCTCTGGGATGGTTTGTAAATTATGTGATTTCTTTCCTTTGGTACCGAACAGGCAACTGGAAAAAGAAACAGATTCTTTAAAAAAACATTTACAAGTAGTATTCAAAACTATATAATAGGGATTGGAGGTGATTTACATGACAATTGACACAAAGAATATGATTAACAGCATTCTGGAAAGTATATCCCGGATAGACTATATCAAACCGGAAGATCTGCCGAATATTGACCTTTATATGGATCAGGTAACCACTTTTATGGAAAAACAGCTTGCCTCCACAAAACGGTATCCGGATGATAAAATCCTTACGAAGACTATGATCAATAATTATGCCAAGAACAAGCTTCTTCCCTCTCCTGAGAAAAAGCGTTATTCCAAAGAACATCTTCTGATGCTGATTTTTATTTATTATTTTAAAAACATCCTGTCCATCAGTGATATTCAGGCTCTTCTGTCCCCTATTACAGAAAAATATTTCAAATCCGACACGGATAAAGATTTAACCTACATCTATAACGAAGTATTCAGCATGGAAAAAAGCCAGATTGAATATCTGAAAAAAGATCTTCTGAAACGCTACAATGTAGCTCAGGAAACTTTTGAAGACGCTGATTCTGAAGATAAGGAATTCCTGAAAAAGTTCTCCTTTATCTGTCTTTTAAGCTTTGATGTGTACGTAAAGAAAATGCTGATTGAACAATTGATAGACGGACTTGGAGAAGACGGAGATAAAAAAGAGAAGCATAAAAAATAAACATATTCTTAAAAGAAGAAGAGTCAATCGCATCCCGGTTGACTCTTCTTCCTTTGACTTATTTATTTTCTTCGCTGTCTTCTTTATTCTCCGCCATTCTTTCGAATACCATCTCATATCCGTCGTTTCCGTAATTCAGGGAACGGTTCACACGGCTTATAGTCGCTGTGGAAGCTCCTGTTTTTTCAGAAATATCAAGATATGTGCATTTGTCCATCAACATCTTTGCAACTTCGAAACGCTGTGATAAAGAAAGAAGCTCATTTATAGTACAAACATCCTCAAAAAATGTATAGCATTCTTCTTTATTTTTCAGACACAGAATCGCTTCAAATAGATGGTCTACGGCTTCAGTTCTGATTTTTTTACTCATATTCATACTCCTTTGAAATAACATCCAATTAATATATTATTATTTTAACACGTTAAAACATGATAAGCAAGTGTTTTTCAAAAAAGAACGAAAATTCTTACAAAACTTTTATAACTTCACATTTACGTGACCTTGCAGAGCCTCTACGCTTCTGTTAAGTACCAATTCTTCCGGAAAATCCACTTCCTCCAGCAGTTCTCTTGCCATAGAAAATTCTCCGATGAGAGTGTCAAAATGTGCATCACTTCCCATAATAACGGGAACTGCGTACTCCTTACAAAGTTCCAGCATTTTTAAATCATTTTCCCTTGCGTCTCTTCGGAAGCATTTCGGATCCAGAGAATGGTTATTAAGCTCCAGAACCTTTCCCTTCTCTTTCGCGCCTTCCACAAGCGCACGGTAATCTACCGGATACCTTCCATCATCCGGGTGTCCGATAATATTCACATATGGATTTTCCATTACTTTTAAGTATGCCGTTGTGTTTTCTTTGATGCTTCCCGGCTTAATACAAGGTGTATGGAGGCTTGCAATAATAATGTCCATACCTTTTAAATCCCGCTCTTCCAGATCAATATTTCCTTCAAAATCCATAATATTAACTTCAGAACCTAAAAGCAGCCGGATCCCGTAAAGCTCTCTTGGAACTGTCTTTAAATTATGAAAATAAAAGCTGTGACATGTCCCCGGCATCTTCGGCGCATGTTCTGTAATTCCAAGAACAGAAAGCCCTTTGTCTGACGCCGCCTTTGCCATTTCCCTTAACGTATTATAAGCGTGTCCGCTTGCGATCGTGTGTGTATGTAAATCAAGAACGTATTCGTAACTCATAATTTTTCATTTCCTTTCCGTGGGAATCTCCCTTCGTTATCAAAATGATTATACGATGTTTCCCCGCGATTGTACAGAAATTTTACAGAACCTTATTTTGCAGATAGCACTCCAGAAGATACGAAGATTTTCAGTTTGCTTTTTTCTTCCATATTCGGTATACTTAAAGGTAATCTGTTAAGAAATTTCACACAAAAGGAGTTAAAACTTATGAATCGCATTTTCAATATGGATAATAAGTTCTTCACCTTTATGGGAAGAATCGCAGACCTTATTATCCTGAATCTCTTATGTATTGTCTGCTGCATTCCAATTGTAACCATCGGTCCTGCCATCACCGCCATGTTTTACGTGACTATGAAAATGGTACGTAACGAAGAATCTTACATCGTAAAAGGATTCTTCCATTCATTTAAAGAAAACTTAAAACAGGGCATTATCATCAATATCATTGTACTGGCTGCATTTACTATGCTTTCTCTTGATATTTCGCTTGTTCGGGGCATGGAAGGAACCGTATATAAGGTACTCCTCTACATATTCCTTGTACTTCTGTTCATGAGTATGTTAATTTACTTATATATTTATCCTGTACTTGCCAAATTTTACAATACCATCAAACATACTTTTATAAACGCTTTCCTGATGTCTATCCGTCATCTTCCATACAGTATTTTAATGATCGTAATAAGCCTTCTCCCGTTTGCTATTCTCTTTATTCCAAGCTTTCGGGTACAGTCCTTCCTGATCATGCTTTTTATCTTAATGGGAGCAGCGGTAATTGCCTATATTAATTCCTTCTTCTTTGTAAAAATATTTGATAAATACATGCCGGAAGAAGAAAAAGAAGAATCTGTCGACGGAGAATGGCATATGGAAGAAGAAACAAAAGAACTTCCTGACACAGAGGATGCTTCTTTATGATAAAAAACTGGAATGGAAAACCGTATCACTCTCTCGACTATATGTTGAAAGAGCGTTTTGGAGAAAAAGTTTATAAAGTCACCTTAAACGGAGGAATGTCCTGTCCAAACCGTGACGGAAAAGTGGGAACCGGCGGCTGTATTTTCTGCAGCGCAGGCGGGAGCGGCGATTTTGCAGCCTCTTCTTCTCTCTCCATAACAGAGCAGATTGAAAGCCAGATTACCATGATTTCCGAAAAGCGGCCTATTCACAAATATATCGCCTATTTCCAGGCGTATACAAACACTTACGCTCCCGTGGAATATCTGGAAAAAATTTTCACAGAGGCAATTTCCCACCCGGATATTCTTGGAGTGTCTATTGGAACACGACCAGACTGTCTGGGTGACGAGGTAATTGCCCTTCTCTCCCGATTAAACAGGCAGAAACCTGTCTGGGTGGAACTTGGACTTCAGACCATGCACGAGGATACGGCTCTTTATATCCGAAGAGGCTACCCTCTCCCTGTTTTCGAAGAAGCCGTTTATGCACTTCGGAAGGAGAATATTGAAGTCATTGTCCACACAATCCTGGGACTTCCGGGGGAAAACCATGACAAGATTTTAGCCACTATGAATTACTTAAACACAATGGATATTCAGGGAATCAAGCTTCAGCTTCTTCATGTACTGAAAGGAACAGACCTTGCAGCAGATTATGAAAAAAGACTGTTTTCCGTTCTGGAACGCGAAGAATATCTTGACCTTGTGATCGACTGTCTGGAACACCTGAATCCCCACATTGTCATTCACCGTGTAACCGGAGACGGTCCGAAAGAGCTTCTCCTTGCCCCGTTATGGGCATCAAGAAAGAGGGAAGTTTTAAATCTTCTTCATCATCGTATGAAAGAACGCGGCAGTTTTCAGGGAAAGGAATTTTTTTAAGGAGGATATAAAAATTGGCAACACCATTTACCACCTACAAATTAATTGTATTGTATATGCTGAAACACGCAGAATCCTCTCTTACGAACTCCCAGATTTCAGAATTTATCCTGGAACGGGAATACACCAATTATTTTCATCTCCAGGAAGCTGTTTCAGAGCTTGTGGAGGCAGAATTAATTGAAAAACACACTATTTCCAACACTTCCTATTATCGTCTGACAGAAGATGGAAAAAACACACTTTCCTATTTCGAAAAAGAGCTTTCTGCAGACATCAGAAAAGAAGTAAAGGACTACTTAAAATCAGCAGGCTACGAAATGCAGCAGCGCATTTTAACACCGGCAGATTATTATACAAACAGCCAGGGAAGCTATGCGGTGAACTGCCGTATTATTGAACGAAATGTGAGCCTTCTTGATATTAATCTGATTGCTCCAAATCTCGAAGCTGCAAAATCCATGTGCAGGAACTGGCCGGATAAATCCCGTGAAATCTACGCAAAAATAATGGAGGAGCTTTTATAGCTCCTCCCCTTTTATTTTCTTCATATGCTCTTTTATCACTTTTTCATATCCAAGATCCCCCGGCTCATAGAACCGTTCTCCCAGAATTTCAGAAGGAAGATACTGCTGCTTTACATAATGGTTTGGATAATCGTGGGCATACTGATACCCTATGCCGTGTCCCAGCTTATCGTGACCGCCATAATGTGCGTCCTGAAGATGTGACGGCACGGTTGTCTTTGTTTTTTTCACAGAATTCATAGCTGCAAAAATGGCATTTACAGCAGAATTGCTCTTTGGCGCACAAGCCATATATGTAACTGCCTGAGAGAGAATAATCTGAGATTCCGGCATTCCCACGCGCTCCACCGCCTGCGCTGCCGCTACTGCCACCTGAAGAGCCTGCGGATCTGCATTTCCTATATCTTCTGATGCAAGAATCATAATTCTTCTCGCAATAAACTTTACATCCTCTCCTGCATACAGCATTTTTGCAAGGTAATAGACGGCCGCATCCGGGTCAGAGCCGCGCATACTCTTAATAAATGCCGAAATAATATCGTAATGGTTATCTCCGTTTTTATCATATCGGACAACGCGCTTCTGAATACACTCTTCTGCAACGGGAAGAGTAAGATGAATTTTTCCGTCTTCTGCCCGAGGCGTAGTAAGGACTGCAAGCTCCACAGCATTTAAAGCGCATCTTGCATCCCCGCCAGCCATATCTGCAAGAAAATCAAGAGCATCCTCCTCTATCACAACCTCGTAACTTCCCATTCCTTTTTCTCTGTCATTCACCGCCCTAAGGATCAACGTTTTAATTTCTTCATTTCCGAGAGATTTCAGTTCAAAAATAACGGAGCGGGAAAGGAGAGCCCCATTTACCTCAAAATATGGATTCTCTGTCGTAGCTCCAATTAAAATCAAAGTTCCGTCTTCCACAAAAGGAAGAAGATAATCCTGCTGCCCCTTATTAAATCTGTGAATCTCGTCAATAAAAAGAATGGTTTTCCTGCCATACATTCCCAGAGACTCTTTCGCCTGCTTCACAACCTCTTCCATGTCTTTTTTTCCGGCTACAGTAGCATTAATCTGGGTAAAATTAGCGCTTGTTGTATTTGCAATGACTTTTGCAAGAGTCGTCTTCCCAGTTCCGGGCGGACCATAAAAAATAACGGAGGTGAGCTTATCTGCCTTAATGGCACGATAAAGCAGCTTATCCTTTCCTACAATATGCTGCTGTCCTACAACTTCCTCCAGTCTCTTCGGACGCAGTCTGGAGGCAAGCGGTGACTCTCTGTCAAGCGCTTTTGATTTTGCATATTCAAATAAATCCATATGTATTTCTCCATTTCATACTGAGCATTTCCATTTTCGTACATCTGTTCCCATTATACTACAGGATCAAAAGCCGGTCAACTGTAACAAACTCATACCCATTTTCTTTCAACAAGTCTATGATTTTAAATGCAGCCTCTACCGACGTCTCATATCCATCATGCATTAAAATAATAGCATTTTCATGAATCTGCGACTCCACAATCTTCAAAATATCCGGTACGCTTTTACTTTTCCAATCAAGAGTGTCTATATCCCAGAAAACAGGCAGCATATCAATAGAAAGTTCAAGATCCTGCCGCCACTCCCCGAAAGGCGGTCTGATGAAAACAGGATATTCTCCTGTAATCTCGTATATTTTATTGCTTGCTTTTTCAATTTCCTCTTTTGCTCTTATTTGAGAAATCTGATTCAGACATACATGACTATAGGTATGATTTCCGATTAAATGCCCCTCCTCCTGTATCATGCTTACAAGTTCCTCGTTTCCCTCTATATTTTTTCCTGTGAGAAAAAAAGTAGCCAAAATTCCCCGCTCTCTCAAACCCTCAAGAAGTTTTGGCGTATATTGTCGGCTGGGTCCGTCATCGAATGTGAGCGCGACTTTCGGAAGCTCCTGCCCAGTTCTCCCCGGCACAGCATGAAAAACTTCCGCACTCTTATTTTGCCTCAGGAACAAAAAAAACACCAAAAGAAGGAACACCCAGGAAAGAGTGACGGCAAAAGTTCTTATTTTTTTCATGACAAAACTCTTTTACATTCTCTCCACAATATATGTGCAC
Source organism: uncultured Blautia sp. (assembly GCA_900541345.1). GTDB lineage: Bacteria > Bacillota > Clostridia > Lachnospirales > Lachnospiraceae > Blautia_A. Next base: position 1,081 of record UQJE01000085.1, on the reverse strand, counting down.
ACTGTCAAAAAAAGAAGAGAAAGGCTGTTGTCGCTAGATGTATAATAACATGACCTCTTCCGGAATTAATCAAAAAAATACTGCACCCTCAAAACGAAAACTGTTTTGATGGTGCAGTACTGTATATTTCATATCTTTCAATTAAGCAATTGCTTTCTTTGCGATTTCTGCAAGAGCTGTGAAACCGGCAGCGTCATTTACAGCCATCTCTGCAAGCATCTTTCTGTTGATGTCGATGTTTGCAACTTTAAGGCCGTGCATCATTTTGCTGTAGGATAATCCGTTCATTCTTGCAGCAGCGTTGATACGTGCGATCCAGAGCTGTCTGAACTGACGTTTTTTCTGCTTTCTGCCTGCGTAGGAGCTTGCAAGTGCTCTCATTACAGACTGTTTTGCGATTCTATACTGTTTGGAACGAGATCCTCTATAACCTTTTGCCAGTTTTAATGTACGGTTGTGTCTTTTTTTTGCGTTTAATCCGCCTTTAATTCTTGCCATTTCCTAATTTCCTCCTGTTCGTCTTCTTCTATATCTTATAAATATGGTAATGCTTTCTTCATGCTCTTAACATTTGTAGAATCAACAACAGTAGATTTTCTTAAATTTCTCTTTCTCTTCTGAGATTTTTTTGTTAAGATATGGCTCTTATAAGCTTTATTTCTCACTAATTTTCCTGTACCTGTTTTTTTGAAGCGCTTTGCTGCTGCTCTACAAGTTTTAATTTTTGGCATTGTTATTTCCTCCTTGATTTGTGTACTTCTTTATTCATGCTATATCCTGCCACACGGCTGTATGACATGGCTGTAACATTTATGTTAGCGTTTTTCACTTAAAAACATTGTCATGCTGCGGCCTTCCACCTTAGGCGCCTTCTCAACTGTTGCAATATCAGACAAATGCTCTGCAAAATCATCCAGAACATGCTTACTGCTTGCCATATGTGCCATCTCTCTTCCGCGGAAGCGGAGAGTCACCTTCACTCTGTCTCCTTTTGTGAGGAACTTTCTAGCCGCATTTACCTTTGTCATTAAGTCATTTGTATCAATGTTCGGGGAAAGACGCACTTCTTTGACATCGATGG
>UQJE01000084.1 GCA_900541345.1 uncultured Blautia sp. | reverse complement strand
AAGTAGCGAGAGGGGGATTCGAACCCTCGACACTACGGGTATGAACCGTATGCTCTAGCCAACTGAGCTATCTCGCCAAATATTATGAAAATGTATGGGACCTATAGGGCTCGAACCTATGACCCTCTGCTTGTAAGGCAGATGCTCTCCCAGCTGAGCTAAGATCCCTCAAGTTTTGTGCCGCTTATTTCGTGCACTCAACTTACTTTTCATAGTATATACGTAAACCCGAATTTTGTCAATACCTTTTTTTATTTTTTTGAATAATTTATTTTTTTCAAACAAAACATACTATTTTGTATCTTGTTTTCCGTTTATGATGTCAACACAGGGAAGCCTCAAATTGGCTTCCCCATGTCTCCTTATTTTTATTTAAAGTATTCCACACCAGATTCAAAAATCTGAATATCCTGCTCTCCGTAAATATTAATTGCAACTCCGTTGTCACGTCGTTCACTGTGCGCCATTTTTCCGAGAACACGTCCGTCCGGACTTGTAATACCTTCTATATTAAGGTAGGAACCATTTACGTTCCATTCTTCATTCTTTAAGAGTTCTCCGTCAGCACTTACATACTGAGTCGCAACCTGTCCGTTTGCAAAGAGTTTTGCAAGCCACTCATCATTTGCCACAAAACGTCCTTCTCCGTGTGAAGCCGGATTACAGTACACTCCGCCAAGCTGTGCTTTCTGAAGCCATGGAGACTTGTTGCTTACCACCTTTGTATAAACCATCTTAGACACATGACGTCCGATTGTATTATAAGTAAGTGTAGGAGAATCTGCTTTCTGTCCGCAGATTTCACCATAAGGAACAAGACCAAGCTTAATAAGCGCCTGGAAACCGTTACAGATACCAAGAGCAAGACCGTCACGCTCATTGAGAAGCTTCATAACTGCTTCTTTAATCTTTGCGTTCTGGAATGCAGTCGCAAAGAATTTTGCAGAACCATCCGGCTCATCTCCTGCTGAGAAACCGCCCGGGAACATAATCATCTGCGCCTGATTGATAGATTTTTCAAAAATCTCCACAGACTCGCGAATATCTTCTGCTGTCAGGTTTTTAAATACTTTTACATCTACCTCTGCACCTGCACGCTCAAACGCACGTGTGCTGTCGTATTCACAGTTTGTTCCAGGGAATACCGGAATAAATACTCTCGGTTTTGCAATTTTATTTTTGCATACATAAATCTCTTTTGCATCGTAAAGCTTTGTTTCCAGAGAAGCATTTCCTTCTTTTTCTTCTCCGGACTCTGTTTTAAATACTTTTTCCAGAGTGTTTTTCCATGTATGAAGTGCTTCTTCCATAGTAATTTCTGTATTTCCGTAAGAGAATTTGCTGTCTTCTGTCACTTCACCAATCACTGTATAAGTAATAGAAAGGCTTCCAACTTTTCCATCCGGAACTTCACAGATAATATCGCCAAATCCAGGAGCAAAGAAATCTCTTTCGTCAAGATTATGCTCAATCTTCACACCCATACCATTACCAAAGGCCATCTTACTTACAGCAGCTGCAATACCGTGACGGTCAAGTGCATATGCAGAAATTACCTTGCCCTCTAAAATGTCATTGTGAAGTTTCTCATACTGTTCCATAAGAACCGGATAATCCGGAAGATCATATTCGTCTCTCGGAGCTCTCATCCATACAAGCTTGCTTCCGGCTTTCTTAAGTTCCGGTGTGATCACATCCTGGAGTTTTGCCACATCTACCGCAAAGGATACAAGTGTCGGAGGTACATCAATTTCATTGAATGTACCAGACATACTGTCTTTTCCTCCAATAGACGGAAGTCCGAATCCAAGCTGTGCGGAATATGCACCAAGAAGTGCTGCGAAAGGCTGACTCCATCTCTTTGGATCTTCTGTCATACGACGGAAATATTCTTGGAAAGTAAAGCGGATTTTCTTATAGTCGCCGCCTGCTGCCACAATTCTTGCAACAGATTCTGTCACAGCGTAAGCTGCTCCGTGGTAAGGACTCCAGGAAGAAAGATATGGATCAAAGCCATAACTCATCATAGTTACTGTATTTGTCTTTCCGTTTAATACCGGAACTTTTGCTACCATTGTCTGTGTCTCTGTAAGCTGGTACTTGCCACCATGAGGCATGAATACGCTGCCTGCTCCAATAGAGCCATCAAACATTTCTACAAGGCCTTTCTGAGAGCATACATTTAAGTCTCCAAGTGTTTCCAGCCATTTTGCCTTTACATCAGAAACCTCCGGACGCTCATGCAGCATATTTCCTTCTTTATTTGGAATTTCTACTTCTACTGCTGTTTCCTGGTGTGCACCATTTGTATCAAGGAATGCACGGGAAATATTTACAATTTCCTTTCCTCTCCAAGAAAGAACAAGACGTGGCTCTTCTGTTACAACAGCAACAGGAATGGCTTCCAGGTTTTCCTCATTTGCGTATCCAAGGAAAGTATCTACATCTTTTGCATCTACTACTACTGCCATACGCTCCTGAGACTCGGAAATTGCAATTTCTGTACCATCAAGACCTGCATATTTTTTCGGCACTTTATCAAGATCTACTTTGAGACCTGCAGCCAGCTCACCAATAGCTACAGAAACACCGCCTGCACCGAAGTCATTACATTTCTTAATCATATGACTGACTTCTTCTCTTCTGAACATACGCTGAATCTTACGTTCTGTAGGTGCATTACCTTTCTGAACCTCTGCACCGCACACTTCAATAGAAGCCTCTGTATGTACCTTAGAAGAACCTGTCGCACCACCGATTCCATCACGGCCTGTGCGTCCGCCAAGAAGAATAATAATATCTCCCGGATCAGAATTTTCACGTACAACGGCTCTTCTTGGGGCTGCTCCGAGAACTGCACCGATTTCCATACGTTTTGCAACGTAATCCGGGTGGTAAATCTCTTTTACATAACCTGTTGCCAGTCCAATCTGGTTTCCGTAAGAGCTGTATCCGTGAGCAGCTCCTCTTACCAGTTTTTTCTGAGGAAGCTTTCCTTTTAATGTATCTTTTACAGAAACAGTAGGATCTGCCGCACCTGTTACACGCATTGCCTGATATACATAAGTACGTCCGGAAAGCGGGTCACGGATTGCACCGCCCAGACAGGTTGCTGCACCGCCAAACGGTTCAATTTCTGTCGGATGGTTATGTGTTTCATTTTTAAAGTTAATGAGCCACTCTTCCTCTTTTCCATCTACATCTACAGGAACTACAATACTGCAGGCATTGATCTCATCAGATTCTTCCTGATCAGCAAGTTTTCCTTCTGCTTTTAATTTTTTCATTGCCATGAGAGCAAGATCCATAAGGCAGACAAATTTATCATCGCGGCCTTTATAAAGAACTTCTCTGTCTGCCAGATATTCTTTATATGTATTTTCAATCGGGGCTTTATAATCTCCCTCTCCGAATTTTACGTCTGTAAGCTCTGTGGAGAATGTAGTATGACGACAGTGATCTGACCAGTATGTATCCAGTACACGGATTTCCGTCACAGACGGGTCACGCTTTTCTTCTCCTTTAAAGTACTTCTGGATATGAAGAAAATCCTTAAATGTCATCGCCAGGTTCAAAGAGCTGTAAAGCGCTTTAAGCTCCTCTTCCGGCATATCCTGGAAGCCTTCAAAAATCTTTACATCTTCCGGCTCATCAAATACAGTCACAAGTGTTTCCGGTTTTTCAGCTCCTGTTTCACGGGAATCTACAGGGTTGATACAATGATTTTTAATTGCAGCAAGCTCTTCCTCTGTAATATCCCCTTCTATAACATAAGTAGTTGCAGAGCGGATAATCGGCTTTGCATTCTCATTTAAAAACTGTACACACTGCACTGCAGAATCTGCTCTCTGATCAAACTGTCCCGGCAGATATTCTACAGAAAAAACATGTGCATTTTCTGCTGTCTCAAATTTTTCCAGATATAAGTCATCTACAGGAGGCTCTGCAAATACAGTTCTGCATGCCTTCTCAAACACTTCATCCTCAATATTTTCCACATCATAACGAATCAGTTCACGTACTGCTGTCACATTTTCAATACCCAGATAGCTGCTGATTTCGTGTTTTAATTCTTTTGCCTGTACTGCAAAGGCAGGTTTCTTCTCTACATAAACTCGTCTTACGCTGCTCATGAAAAGCTCCTTTCTTAAAACCAGTATATAACTGTGGCTTGCACCATTACTGGTTTTATAGTATCATAAGTAATATCATTAGTAAAATTAATATATCTTATATTTTTTATTAGAACAACTTATTTATGGAGTGAATCATTATGGACATTAATCTTGAGCTGTATAAAGTTTTTTATTATGTTGCCACAACATTAAGCTTTTCAGAAGCATCCCGCCAGCTTTTTATCTCCCAGTCTGCTGTAAGTCAGTCTGTAAAAACCCTGGAGAAAAAACTAAACCATACTCTTTTCATACGAAGTACAAAAAAAGTTCACCTTACTCCGGAAGGTGAACTTCTTCTTCAGCACGTTTCCCCCGCCATTCAAATGTTAAGCGAAGGAGAATCTATGCTCACAAGCGGCAATACTCTCACCGGTCAGCTTCGTATTGGAGCCAGCGACACTATCTGCCGCTACTGCCTGATTGACGCCCTTCAGAAATTCCACAAAAGCTACCCGGATGTGCGTATAAAAATCACGAACAGCACTTCTATCGGCTGTGTGGAGCTTCTTGATAAAGGGCAGGTAGACCTGATTGTATGCAATTCCCCAAACTCCCGCTTAAATACACACAGACAGGTGCAGGTAATTCAGGAATTCGAAGATATATTCGCAGCAAACCCCGAATACTTCCCTTTTACAGAAAAACCAATTTCTTTAAGAGAACTTCTTGACTTTCCTATTCTTATGCTTTCCCAAAAAAGCACTACCAATGAATACCTTCATCAGATTTTCACAGCACAGGGATTACGTCTGATTCCTGAAGTAGAATTAAACAGCAATGACCTCCTTCTGGATCTTGCCCGCATCGGTCTTGGAATTGCCTGTGTTCCAAATTATATGTTAAAGCAACAGACAACGCTGCTTCCCGTTCCTTTAAAGACACCTCTTCCCCTCCGGCAGATTGTTCTTGTACAGCATGACACTCTTCCTTTATCTCCTGCTGCAGAGCGTTTTATGAAAACCTTTCAGGGAAATCGGGAAACAATTCCCTGATCACCTGAGAAACCGTCTGTATTTCAGATATTTTCCAGGCATCTGCGCCACAGAAAATAAGCGCATCCTCTACATTGCCTTCTGCCGCCTGTATAAGCGCATCTGTGATACAATAGGGAATTTCTCCCGGATTACATCTGTGAAGACATTTATGACATTTGCAGAGTTTTTTTTCACCTCTTTCTACTTTTTCTAAGAACGCATTATGTATAGCTCGTCCCGGCATTCCCACGGGACTTTTTACAATACAGATGTCCTCTTTTTTCGCCTTTACATATGCCTCTTTATATTCTGATGCCGCATCGCATTCCTTTGTTGTCACAAATCTGGTTGCCACCTGAATTCCATCCGCCCCAATAGAAAAAGCTTCTTCTGCTTTTTCTCTGGAATCTATTCCTCCCGCCAGAATTACCGATATTTTTTCTCCGTATTTTTCTTCATACGTTTTCACAAGCCTTAAAATCGCTCCAATTTCTTCTTTATACTTATTCTCCGTAAAAAACTCAAGCTGCTCTTTTGTAAACCCGAGATGACCTCCTGCCTTTGGTCCCTCAACGATGAGCAAATCCGGAATTTTCTTATACTTTTTATCCCAGTATTTTAAAATCACAGAAGCAGATTTCTCCGTAGATACGATTGGGGCGATTGCAGTATCGCTCCCTTCTGTATATGCCGGCAGATCTACAGGAAGCCCTGCACCCGAAACAATGAAATCCACCCCTGCTTTTACCGCTTCTCTAACATAGCTTTCGTAACCATTCATAGCTGTCATAATATTCATCCCTATCACTCCTTCTTTTGAAAGAGCTCTGGCTTTTTCTACTTCTTTATGAATGGCACGAAGATTCGCTGTCAACGGTTCTTCATCAAAATCCGGTTCTCGAAACCCAATCTGGGCAGCGGAAATCACTCCTGCTCCTCCTTCTGCCGCCACTGCTCCTGCCAGACCTCCAAGACTGATTCCAATCCCCATTCCTCCCTGTATAAGCGGAAGTTTTGTATATTTCTTTCCTATTTTCAAACCCTGATACTGTTTCATAATTCCTCTCCATATATTTTGATATTCAAATTATTTTACATCAAAAGTATATCATTGAAAATAGTTTTGTCAAGTATTAATTATTATATAATGTAGTTTTTATTACTATATATGTCAGGGATTTATAAAAGTAAACAAGCAGCTCCGGTTTCCCAAAGCTGCCTGTCTGTTTATTTCGGCATTACTGCATCTGCCGCTTCAATATATACATTTTCAATTTCATGGAAAGCGCCGGAATCTGCTTTGGAAGCATACTCCATATCAATCGGCATTTTTCCAAGAACAGGTGCATTCAATTCCTGTGCAATCGCATCAATATTACTTTCCCCAAAGATTTTAATCTCTTTTCCGCAGTCCGGACATTTTACAAAGCTGTAGTTTTCTACAATTCCAAGTACCGGAACTTTCATCATCTCTGCCATGTTAAATGCTTTTTTCACAATCATTTTTACAAGATCCTGAGGAGAGGTTACTACAACTACGCCTTCAATAGGAAGGGACTGAAATACGGTAAGAGGAACATCACCTGTTCCCGGAGGCATATCTACAAACAAATAATCCAGATCCCCCCAGACTACATCTGTCCAGAACTGTTTTACCATATTTGCAAGAATCGGTCCTCTCCAGATAACAGGAGTATCTTCTGTCGGAAGAAGAAGGTTGATTGACATAATCTTGATACCGTTCTTTGTTTCCATCGGATAAATTCCATTATCATCTGCCTGAGCAGCGCCTGTCACTCCATACATTTTCGGAATGGAAGGACCTGTAATATCTGCATCCATGATGCCTACTTTGTAGCCCTTTGCCGCCATTCTGTTTGCAAGAGAACCTGTCACAAATGACTTTCCTACGCCGCCCTTTCCACTTACAACACCAATTACGTGTTTAATATTTGAATATACATTCATTGTTTCCTGAAGGCTCTTTGGTTCTTTGTGGGAACAACCTTCACAGCTTGTTTTGTCGCAGGTTGTACTGCTGCACTCTTTTGCCATCTCTATATCTCCTTTTCTTTTTATTTCATAAATCTGTCAATCGCTTTTTCAAGCTCCTTAATTGCTTCTTTATCACCATTTTCCACCGCATCTACAATACAGTGTTCAATATGATCCTGCAAAATAATTTTGCCGGTATTATTAATGGCTGATTTCACTGCCGAAAGCTGTATCAGCACTTCACTGCAGTCTCTTCCATCTTCCACCATTCTCCGGATCGACTCCATATGTCCAATTGCTCTGGAAAGCCTATTTAATACAGCTTTTGTATGGGCATGGCTATGCGTATGCCCATGAGGCCCGTGGTTGTGTGCTTCATGATCATGATCACCATGACTATGCTCTACAACCGTTCCATCTTCAAGAATATGGACATGTTTTTCATTTTCCTGACTCATTTTGTCCTCCGTCCTGCTTTTGGCAGGCTTCTCTGTATACTTCTGCATACTTTTTCTATTATAACAAAGCTTTATATTTCTGTAAAGGAGCAGCGCTGTTTTATCTGAGAAGTCTGAATATCAAATACCACTGTTCCATCTGCAAGAAGCGTTTTTTCAAAAGACACATCGTCTCCCTGAAATTTACTGCGAATGTATGCTTCCGGATCTTCGATTTCCACTTCTTCCACAAATACATCTCTCATCTGATTTCGTGGACATTTATTAAAAATCTCCCAAATTACTTCGTATTCTTTCATTTTACCAATCCTTTCCTGTGCCTTCTTACCTATTATAATTATTTTATTGTTTTTTGTCAAAAATAATTGCACATTAGCGATTTTTAGCGTATTATAGATATAATCTAAAAAATTAAACGATAAAATAAAAGGAGAGACTTTATGCAGCTTTTAAAAGACAGAATCCTGAAAGACGGTGTAGTAAAACCGGGAAATGTTTTAAAAGTGGATAGTTTTCTGAACCATCAGATGGATATTAATCTCATCAACGAAATCGGCAAAGAATTCAAATCTCGTTTCGCAGACTGTCCTATTACTAAAATTCTTACGATAGAAGCTTCCGGAATCGGCATTGCCTGTATTGTAGCACAATATTTTAACGTTCCTGTTGTATTTGCAAAAAAAGCCCAGAGCATCAATCTGGACGGAGAAATGTATACAACAAAAGTGGAATCCTTCACTCATAAAAAGGTTTACGATGTCATTCTCTCAAAGAAATTCCTCGGACCAGAAGATCATGTACTTCTTATTGATGATTTCCTTGCAAACGGCTGTGCCCTTCTCGGATTAATCGACATTGTAAAAAAATCCGGTGCCACTCTGGAAGGCGCTGGAATTGTAATTGAAAAAGGTTTCCAGACCGGTGGAAAACAGATCCGTGACATGGGAATCCGTCTGGAATCTCTTGCAATCATCGATTCTATGACAGATACTTCTCTTACATTCCAGGATTAAATTTTATTTTCCTTAACGCATGAAAAAAGGAACTCATAACGAGTTCCTTTTTTTCATGCGTTTCTTTATTTCGCTCTCTTTAAAAGAGTAGGTTTTTTTGTTGGCTCCGGCGCTTCCGTCAATTCAGGCGCTTCTGTTAGTTCTGAAATCACTGTTGGTTCCGGAGTTTCTGAAGGAGTTGAAGTCACGGTTGGTTCCGGTTGAATTTCCTCCTCTTCATAATAGCCGTTATCTATTAGCATCTCATAATTATCTTTATCAATGATTTCTCCCTCACAGGTGTATGTACCGATAATTTTTCTGCCATTATCGTACTGCTCATAATCTGTCACTTCCGGTTTTTCTCCTCCAAGATATGTGAGAACCATTTTGGCACAATCTTCCGCAAGCGTACGTCTGTCAAGAAATACGGTAAATCCGATCTCTTCAGATGCCAATTTCTTCACCACTTCTGATTTGCTTCCAAGCCCCGTAATATACGGCATTTCTTCGCTTCCCGGCAAAATTCCTCTTCCTTCCAGAACGCCTAAAGCTCCGTATGCAAAGTCATCACTTGCCGTACATAAAATATCAAGTTTCTCTCCGTTCTGATAAAAACCATCCAGAATTTCTCCCAGCTTTGTCTCTGCCGTCCCTGTACTCCAACGCATCACAGAGGTATCATCAAAAGAAGTCTTCTGAGACTGGCTCACAAGAGTTCCATCATCAAAGTAACTCTGAAGAACCTCCATAATTCCATTATAAAGAAAAAGCGAATGGCTTTCGTCAGGAGACCCCATCAAAAACTCGATATTATACGATTCATGGTTTTCTCGTGCCTTATCCAGTTCCTTCGCCTTTACAATATTTTCTCCGATCATCTGCCCGATTTTTCTGAGATCAAAAGTCACGTAATATTTTACTGCATCTGTATTCATAATCAGCGTATCATAAGAAAAAACAGGAATAGTCTTTTCTTTCGCCTCACTTAATACATCTTCCAGTCCGTAAGGATCAGACGGTGCTACAATAAGAGCGGACGCTTCTTCTTCCAAAAATTCCTGGATTTGAGACACCTGAAGAGAAGTATCTTCTCCTGCATAACAGATTTCCACATCGTATCCAGCTCCGTTTAATTCTTCCTCCAGAATCTCAGCATCTGCCATCCATTTTTCGTCTGTCTCGTCCGATGGCAGGAGAATACCGACTTTCCCTTTCGGTTCTTCCTCTGGTTCATCCTTTTCTTTTTCTTCTTCCTCTTCTGTATTTTTCAGTTCTACCGGAGGCGTCTCTCCTGTTCCCTCTTTTTCTGTTGCCTCGCTTTCATTTGCCGCTTCCGTTGCTTCTTTACTCTTGCCGCAGCCGGCAAAAAGAGAAAGAGCTAAAGACATGCCCAATAAAAGCATCGCTGTCTTTTTTTTCATAATCCTGTCCTTTCTGATGTTTTAGAACCTTAGATTCTATATTCTACCATATAAAACAATAAGGTGTCAAAAGCGTATCGCTTTCGGCACCTTATCAACCAGCCGATTATTCTGCCGGTACGAATTCTTCTTTACCAAGTCCACAGACAGGGCATACCCAATCTTCCGGAAGATCCTCAAATGCTGTTCCCGGCTCGATTCCGTTATCCGGATCGCCTACCTCCGGGTCATATTCGTATCCACATGGTTCACATACATATTTCTGCATAATGTGTACTCCTTTCATTTATATATATTATTTTTTTAATCTTTAATTACAGAGTTCTTTTCTCTGTTAATGGTAATTATACAATCGAAGTCCACTATTTGCAAGTCCTTTTTTTATTATTTTAAAACAGAGCAGCAGTCAATCAGACTCGGGAGTTTGACAGTTGAATATTAGAAAAATATCTTGCAGGCCTTATAAAACCT
>UQJE01000083.1 GCA_900541345.1 uncultured Blautia sp. | reverse complement strand
TTCAAGGCATAAGGGGATAGGGGTACAGTTTACAGATGAACCTACCGGAGCCCTTGATTCTAAGGCGGCGTCCCTTCTTTTATCTATGTTTGGAGAAATCAACGAGGCAGGACAGACAATTCTCATGGTAACCCACAGTGCCCAGGCTGCAAGCCATGCATCGAGAGTGCTTTTTATTAAGGATGGAGAAGTGTTTCATCAGATTTACAGAGGTGGAAAAACACGTCAGGAAATGTACCAGATGATTTCCGATACTCTGACGATTCTGACAACAGGCGGTGAGACTTATGCGTAAAGGGTTATTTTTAAAGCTGGCAGTAAGCAATATTAAAAGAAATAAAGGTACATATATTCCATATATGATTACATGTATCTGCTGCATTGCCATGACGTACATGATGTTTTTTGTGACACAGAGCAAAGATTTATCCGTGCAGGTTCCGAACAGTGCAATGGTAACAAGTATTATGTTTCTTGGGATTGCCGTTATTTATATTTTTTCTTTTATATTTCTTTTGTACAGCAATAGTTTTGTCATGAAAAGGCGGCAGAAGGAAATCGGGCTCTATAACATTCTGGGGCTGGAAAAAGGACATATTATGAAAATGATGGCTGTAGAGACGTTGCTCACTTCTGTTATCAGTATTATCGGAGGTATTGCAGTGGGGATTCTGGGAAGTAAACTGGCCCTTTTGCTGCTTCTTAAAATCCTGCATGTTCCTGCGCAGCTTGGATTTTACGTGTGTGTGCCTGGAATTATAGTGTGTGCAGTGATGTTTCTTCCTGTTGTAATTGTAACCTTATTCCGAAATGTCCACAGAGTACGGTTAAGTCAGCCTATCGAGCTTCTGCGCAGCGGAAACACCGGAGAAAGAGAGCCGAAAGCAAAATGGCTGATGGCGCTTGTGGGATTTCTTTGCCTTGGAAGCGGATATTATATTGCAGTGACAACAAAATCTCCTGTCACAGCTCTTGGATTGTTTTTTGCAGCGGTGCTTCTTGTTATGGCAGGTACTTATCTTTTATTTACAGCCGGAAGTATTGCAGTGTTAAAAGTGATGCGCTGGAAAAAAAGTTTCTATTATAAAACAAAGAATTTTACAAGCATTTCCGGTATGATTTATCGTATGAAACAAAATGCAATGGGGCTTGCAAGTATCTGTATTTTAAGTACAGGCGTACTTCTTATGCTATCCACTACGGTTTCTCTGAATATGGGGATAGAAGATTCTTTAAGTGATATGTTTCCTTACGATGCAGGTTTTACATTTAACAATGTTACTTTTGAAGAAGTGCCGAGATTGCGAAAAGCTTTTGATGAAGCTGTAGAAAAAGAGAAAGTTCCTTATGAAGAAAAAGTAACGCAGGTAATTCTTGATATTAGTATTGCAAGAAACGGGAATGAGATGGAAATTCTTACAAGGGATACGGCTGCTTCTGCAAATGTGGAATATCTGACGGTTGTGCCTGAGGAAGAGTATGAGAAAATCAGCGGAAAAACTGTAGAGCTGAAGCCGGGAGAGATTCTTGCATTTCAGGAAAACGGAGGAAAAGGAAATATTGCTCTGAATGGTGTTGATTATAAGGTAAAGGAGTGGCTGAAAGAAAAGCCAACATATGAAAGAGGAAATAATATATTTTATAAAACTACAATTGTAGTGACAAAAGAGGATTTACAAAAAATGGATGCGCTCCAGAAAGAGCTGGCAGGAAAGGACAGGGGATACCTGAAGCTTGAGTTTGGGATTTATATAGAAGGGGGAAAAGAGGCAGATATAAAATATGGCAATCTTATCCGGGAGGATTTAGAGCCCCTTACAGAAACCCTTAAAGGAGAAGAGGACAGTGTCAGCCCGTGGTTTCAAAGCAGCATCAGGGAAGAACATTACCGTTCTTTTTATACATTAAACGGCGGTCTTCTTTTCCTTGGAATTTTCCTTGGGTTTATTTTCCTTGTAGGAGCCGGTATGATTATCTATTATAAGCAAATGTCTGAGGGGTATGAAGATAAAGAACGGTTTGAAATTATGCAGAAGGTGGGCATGAGCCGGAAAGAAGTAAAATCCGCTATTCGCAGACAGATTCTTATGGTATTTTTCCTGCCTCTTTTGATGGCTGTCCTTCATATTATTATGGCATTTCCTATGATAAGCCGTCTTCTGGGGCTTCTGGGAATGATGAATACAGAGCTTTATATTTTGTGTACTGCCGGCACAATTGTTGTTTTTGCAGTGATTTATGCGGCAATCTATATGTGTACGGCGAAGTCTTATTATAAAATTGTGGAGAGGAGAGGGTAGTTTACCTTTCCACAGAGTGAGAAAAGAGATAGTGGAAGATGGAGGGGGAATCTGTTAAAATAAAGATAGAAAAATTCGGGAGGAATCAAAAAGTCGAAGACGGAGTTGGATTGCGGCGCGTATACATACAGAGTGATACCGGTTTACATGACTGCCAGGGACGCGGAAGAGATTTTTACAAGACTTCAGGAGAAAATAAAATGTGGCAGGGAATTTACAGAACAGGATTTTGCAGAATTATCACTTACACCGCTTATGAGAGCACTTTAAGTAAAAAGGATACATTGAAAGAGGCGATTTTACTGGCGAAAACAAGTAACTCTGTAACGGCTCAGAAATCAATGGCAATACTTTATACACTTGCAGATAAATTTCTGGATAATTGTGATTTGGAAGAGATAAAGAGTTTCGTGAGGAATTGATGAAAAAATATAATATTCAGTAAATATGAATAAAAATCCACCATTTTTCTTTTGTGTAAGAAAAACGGTGGATTTTTTGAGGAAATCTGGTAAAATAGTAAAGTATTACTAAGAGAAAGGAAGGAGAGCCTTATGAAAGGCGAAAGTTTTAAAAGGGGGCTGCGCGATGGCGTGCCTATAGGACTGGGGTATTTTGCAGTATCGTTTACCTTTGGTATGATGGCAGTTGCCGGAGGATTAAGTATCTGGCAGGCAGTGCTGATTTCTGTCACAAATCTTACATCTGCCGGGCAGTTCGCAGGACTTGATATTATTCTTGCGGCAGGTTCTTACTGGGAGATGGCGCTGACACAGTTAATTATCAATCTGCGGTACAGTCTGATGTCCTTTTCCCTGTCTCAGAAATTAAGAAGAGACGTTTCCTGGGCGCACAGGTATCTTGTAGCGTTTGGCGTGACAGATGAGATTTTCGGTATCAGCGTAAGTCGTCCGGAAAAGGTACATCCTTTTTATAATTACGGAGCAATGTGCGTGGCAATTCCAGGATGGACACTGGGAACACTTGCAGGTGCAATCTCAGGAAATCTTCTGCCGGATTTTATGATGAGCGCGCTAAGTGTGGCGATTTACGGAATGTTTCTGGCAATTGTCATTCCCCCTGCAAAGAAAAATAAAGTCGTTCTTGCAGTTGTTCTGGGAGCGATGGCAGTAAGCGGACTGTTTTCTGTTGTTCCTATTCTGAAGAAGGTATCTTCCGGTTTTGTGATTATTATTACAACTCTTCTTGTGGCAGGGGCAGCAGCGTATTTCTGTCCGGTGCAGGAAGAAAAAGAGACAGAAGAAAGAGAAGGTGAATCATATGAGTCATAATATTTATATCTATATATTCGTTATGGCAGGAGTTACATACCTGATTCGTATGCTTCCTCTTGTTCTTGCAAAAAAAGAAATTTCAAATCCGTTTATTAAGTCGTTTCTTTATTATGTGCCATATGCCTGTCTTGCAGCCATGACATTTCCTGCAATCCTGTTTGCTACAGAAAGCCCTGTTTCAGGAGCAGCAGGCCTGGGAGCGGCGCTGATTGCGGCTTATAAAGAAAAAAGTCTTCTTACAGTTGCTCTGGCAGCCTGCTGTGCAGTGTTTGTGGTGGAGCGGATTCTACAGTTTGTTCCAATCTGAAAAGAACTTCAGAGTACTCCTAAATTAGTTTTCTCCTAAAAAAGAAAGGTCGATTTCCCCGTCATATACAGTTGTGGCGGGGCCTGTCATATATACAAGATTTTCTTCGCGATTCCAGAAAATTTCCAAATCTCCTCCAAGAAGCTTTACAGTAACGGGTGCACTTCCGTCAACGTGATGATTTAATATAGAAGCAACGGCAACGGCGCACGCGCCTGTTCCGCAGGCAAGTGTTTCCCCGGAACCTCTCTCCCATACGCGCATCTGTACGGTGTGCTCATCAATGACTTTAACAAATTCTGTATTTACTCTGTCCGGGAAAAGCGGGTGATTTTCAAATTTCGGACCGATTTTCTCAATTTCAAGATGTTCTACGTCGTCCATAAATACAACAGCGTGGGGATTTCCCATGGAAATACCTGTAAAATGATAAGTGTTTTCCTCTATTTCTATAGGCGCATCAACGGCTTTTTCCCCTTCTGTCAGAACCGGAATTTCTTTTGGGGTGAGAATGGGAGAACCCATATTTACACGGACGGAGGAAACCTTCCCGTCTTTTACGGTAAGATCAAGATATTTAATTCCGCTTTTTGTTGCAACAGAAATACTTGTTTTATTTACAATGCCATAGTCGTAGGCGTATTTTGCAACGCAGCGGATTCCGTTTCCGCACATAGCTCCCTGAGAGCCGTCAAGATTATACATATCCATTTCGCAGTCTGCGATTTCAGAAGGTTTAATAAGAATCAGACCGTCAGAACCAATTCCAAAGTGGCGGTTGCTTACAAATTTTGCTACCTCACCTGGATTTTTTACTGTTTCCTTAAAACAGTTTACATATACATAGTCATTTCCAATTCCCTGCATTTTTGTGAATTTCATAATATATTTTCCTTTCGTGATTTATTTATTATATAGAGATACCACGGAGTGCGGAACAATTCGTGGGCATCTTTTAACCTAAGAGAAAGAAATTCTGTCAAAGTTTTACTGGATTTTTGAAAAAGGCTCCAGACTTCTTTTCAGAATACCTTTTATCTGTGCAATCAAAGTTCCATAATTTGTCATGGGGATTCCCTGTTCGTTGGCACAGGCAATGCGGTATTTCATTTCTCTTTCAGTGAGCATACAGCCGCCGCAGTGGACAACCATCTTATAAGGAGAGAGATCCTGTGGAAAGTCTGTCCCTGAGGTAAAGGAAAAATCAAGTGTTTTTCCAGTATATTCCTGAATCCAGCCGGGAAGCTTAACGCTTCCAATATCGTTGCACTGGCGATGATGGGTGCAGCCTTCGCATATGAGAATCTTGTCCTCTGGCTCCAGAGAATCCACAGCAGAAGCTCCCTGAACTAAAGTCTGAAGATTTCCTTTGTATCTGGCAAACAGAATTGAAAAAGAAGTAAGCATGATATGTTCCGGCGTATGTTTTGCCACAAAGGGGAAAACCTGGCTGTCCGTAATCACAAGACGGGGCGCAATTCCCTTTTCAAGAAGACCGGAAAGCATCTGGGGAAATTCTGTATCCCGCACAGTAAGAGCCGTTGCTCCGCAGGAGAGAATATCGCGTATTGTCTGCTGCTGGGGAAGAATCAGCCTGCCTTTTGGGGCTGCCTTATCTATGGGGATGACAAGAAGCACAAGGTCAAGAGGCTTCAGCATATCAGATACAAGAGGTTTTTCTTTTCCTTCTTTTGGAGCAAGCGAGGCAATTCTTTCTTTCAGCTCATGAATATTTGTGCCTTCTTTTGCGCTGATACAGATGGAAGGTATATCCGGTGAAACCGAACTGTCCGGAGTATCAGATATTGCGGCATTGTCGGGAGCGTTCCTGTTTAAATCTATTTTATTATATACAAGAAGAAACGGAATATTTTTTGCCCGAAAACGGGAAATCAGAGCATCTTCCGTGTCGGATAATCCTTCTGTACTGTCTGTAATAAGAACGGCAATGTCTGTTTTGTTCAGAACCTGCAGTGTTTTCTCGATACGGAGATTTCCAAGTTCGCCCTCGTCGTCAATGCCGGGAGTGTCAATGAGCATAACAGGTCCGAGCGGCAAAAGCTCCATAGTCTTATATACCGGGTCGGTTGTTGTTCCTTTGACGCCAGAGACAATGGCAAGGCTCTGCCCTGTTACTGCATTTATAATACTTGATTTCCCGGCATTTCGCCTGCCGAAAAAAGAAATATGTACCCGCTCTGAAGCGGGAGTCTGGTTCATAGCCATAGTAACCTCCTTTTGGTTTTCTCATGTCTATATCGGAATAAATGAGTATTTATTCGTCTAAGTGTTGTAAATAATTATAAAAAAAAATTAATTATTATGCAAGTATACTCTTGCATTTTAGGAAAAACATGATAGAATAGAAGCACAGTAGAAAATATACAAAGACATTGCATAAATTAAATATTTATTCATACCATGCATATTTTAAGGAGGAAAAAGTAATGAAAAACATGAAGAAATTTGCAGCACTTGCGCTTAGCACAGCGATGATTGTATCTATGACAACAGGCGTTTCCGCAGCCATTGAAACAAAAGATGACCTTGCAGGGAAGAAAATCGGCGTGCAGCTTGGAACAACAGGCGATCTTGAAGCTTCCGAGTATGAGAAGGATGGAGCTGTAGTAGAGCGTTACAGCAAAGGAGCAGAAGCAATTCAGGCATTGAAGGCAGATCAGATTGACTGTGTGATTATTGACTCTCAGCCGGCACAGAAATTTGTGGAGAATAACGATGACCTGAAAATTCTTGACGAGCCATTTGTAGAGGAAGAATATGCAATCTGCCTGAAAAAAGGAAATGATGAGCTTCTGAAAGAAATTAACGGAGCATTAAAAGAATTAAAAGAAGATGGAACAATCGACAGCATCATGGATAACTACATTGGAGACAACATCGGTGAGACACCATACGAATCTCCGGAAGATGTTGACCGTTCTAATGGAAAACTGGTTATGGCCACAAATGCAGAGTTTGAGCCGTATGAGTATCATGAGGGAGACGAAATTGTGGGAATCGATGCAGACATTGCACAGGCAATCTGCGATAAGCTTGGATATGAGCTTAAGATTGAAGACATGGAATTTGATGCGATTATTGCAGCAGTTAATTCCGGAAAAGCAGATTTCGGTCTTGCAGGAATGACAATTACAGAAGACCGTCAGGCAAGCGTTGATTTTACAGATACATATGCAAACGCAAGCCAGGTTATCATTGTAAAGAAATAATAGAAACGGATTGTAGGAAACCAGAGACAAAGAGCTGTTGCATTTATACAACAGCTCTGTTTTAAGGAAGAGGAAAAATTCATGAACCATATGTTTTTAGCAGATATTAAACAGGATTTATATCTGAACTTTATTAAAGACGACCGTTACATGTGGCTTTTGGACGGATTAAAGACAACTTTGATCATTACAGCTTTTGCAGTTGTAATCGGAATTATTATTGGATTTTTTGTTGCGATTGTCCGCTCTGCCCATGACAAGACAGGATCCTTTAAAATTTTAAATGCCATTTGCCGCGTATATCTGACTGTAATCCGCGGTACACCTGCAATGATTCAGCTTTTAATTATGAATTTTGTTATTTTCGGCTCTGTGAGCATGAATAAGATTATTGTAGGCGCACTTGCCTTCGGTATTAACTCCGGTGCATACGTGGCAGAAATTGTCCGTTCCGGAATTATGTCCATTGATCAGGGACAGATGGAAGCAGGACGAAGCCTGGGACTTAATTATTCACAGACTATGCGTCTGATTATTATTCCACAGGCGTTTAAGGCAGTTCTTCCTGCTCTTGTAAATGAGTTTATTGTTTTGATTAAAGAGACTTCCATCATCGGTTATATTGGAATGATGGACCTTACAAAGGGAGCAATGCTGATTCAGAGCCGTACATACAATGCTTTCTGGCCTCTGCTTGCAGCAGCAGCAATTTACCTTGCTCTTGTTATGATACTTACCTTTGGAATGAATAAACTGGAAAGGAGATTAAGAACCAATGAGCGTTGAAAAGAATCAGGTATTAATTGAAGTAAAAGAACTGAAAAAAGCCTTTGGAAACAATCATGTTCTGGACGGCATTTCCACTGACATTCATCAGGGTGAAGTAGTTGCCATTATTGGTCCTTCCGGTTCCGGTAAATCTACATTTCTCCGTTCCTTAAACTTAATGGAAGTACCTACAGGCGGACAGATTCTTTTTGAGGGAACAGACATCACAGACCCGAAGGTGGATATTAACCGCCATCGTCAGAAAATCGGCATGGTTTTTCAGCAGTTTAATCTTTTTCCTCATAAGACGGTAAAAGAAAATATTATGCTGGCTCCTGTGACATTAAAATTAATGACAAGTGAAGAGGCGTCTAAAAAAGCAGATGAACTTCTGGAGAGAGTAGGGCTTCCTGATAAAGCAGAGGCTTATCCGGATATGCTTTCCGGCGGACAGAAACAGCGTATTGCAATCGCAAGAGCGCTTGCAATGAATCCTGACGTTATGCTTTTTGACGAGCCGACTTCCGCGCTTGATCCGGAAATGGTAGGAGAAGTTCTGGAGCTTATGAAAGAACTTGCGAAAACAGGAATGACAATGGTCGTTGTTACCCACGAGATGGGATTCGCAAGAGAGGTTGCAACAAGAGTTATTTTTATTGATGATGGAAAAATTCAGGAAGAAAATACTCCTGTAGAGTTTTTTGAAAATCCGAAGAATCCGCGTTTAAAAGAATTTTTATCAAAGGTTTTATAAAGAATCAGAAGAAATAGAAAGCCCCCGGCAGTTCGTATGAATCGCCGGGGGCTTTTTGGAAAGGAGGAGCATAGGTATGAAGAAATATTAATCTTCACATGGACATTGATTTTTCTGAAGCTCTCCGTAACAGTATTTCATAATCGCTTTTCTTGTGATCAGTCCAATAAAGGAGCCCTGATCATCTACCACAGGAACGTAGTTCTGATTGATGGCACGATCCAGCAAATCCTCCATGTTGGAATTTGCGTGTACCGGTTTATAAGTTGCTCTTCTTGGGATTGCCATAATGGAAATTCCCTCAGTATCTTTCATATCTGTAATATTTAAGTGTTTCATTCCCCACAGAAGATCTCCCTCGGAAATGGTTCCAAGGTATTTGCCGTCAAGGGTCAGAAGAGGAATACAGGAAAATTTCCGGTGTTCCATTTTTTCAAGAGTCTGTCTTAAGGTTTCGTCTTCAAATATGTATGCCACTTCACTTTTTGGTGTCAGAAAAAATAAAATATTCACGTTATTACCTCATTACTGTTTATCTGTCTTTTCAGTTGTCTGTCAGGATAACCTGACGATTTGCACTATAATTATGATAGTATGAGGTGGTGTTTCTGTCAATAAGATGAAATATTAAATTTTTCGAAAGTGTTGTTTCGTTCAGCATTAGATATGTGTGTGTTTCTCTACATTATCAAAGGAAAAATATCCTATATTGTTGTTTGCACAAAGATGTAGATTAACAGGGAGATAGCCAAGCGGCTGTTTTAACATTCGGTAATATCCCTGATAACAAACAGGAAGAAGTGCCTGAAGCATTAAGTAATAGAAGAAATTACGGTAGGCGAAAAAATTGAGGAATTAAAAAGGGAAGAAGAGAAAAAAGCTGCAGAAGCAGTTCCGGATAAAATAATGGAAGTATTTCCGGATAATTCTTCAGAAACTTCCGGTAAAGAAATTAAAGAAACGCCGGGAGAAGAGTTAGACAGAAAAATAGATTCTATGAAATCAGAAAAATCATCTGCAGAAGCTCCTGTACCAGAAGAAACAAAGGCAAGCCTTATGACAAATGAGCCGGATGTTTCCAACCTTAGAAAGGCAAATGTGATTGCAGCGAATGCTTCTTCTACCATATCACAGGAGGGAACAAGCAACAGTCCTATACTTTTGTTTGATGGAAAAGATGCTACCAACTGGCAGGAGGGAGTGGACGGTTATGGGATTTCAGAGACGATCAGTTTCAGTTTTGATGATTTCTATAAAGTTAAATATATTGGATTTAAGCTTGGCAACTGGAAAACAGAAAGATGCTACGTTGGAAATGCAAATAGTATGAGGATCACTATTGACGATGTGTATCCTGGTACACAGTGGGAAGATACCTGCATAACAGAAATTATGGTATATGGAGAATAACCGGAGGCTGTATGAGAAGAGAGAAAAGTAAAACTACAGGCAGCGTAATTCTTTTAAGTGTGCTGAATATCATCTTAATCTGTGCCGTTTTCTGTGTAGTAAACAGAGTCATAGACCTCTTCATCTGTTTCATACAGTGTACGGAAGTCAATAAACTTCTATGATTCTGTCTTTCCGTTCGAGTTCGAAAATAGAAGTATGTGCAGTCATAGTACAGTTTTTTTGTTACCGGGATGGACAAAGTTGTAATTCTGGTATAGTCCACTCTGTATAAAATCGGATTCCTCAGCAATAACATCTTGTAAATGATACTTCGGTGACTAAGGTTTTTTCTATTATTTAACTGTCAAACTCCCGGCAGTAGAAGACGGTGCTTTACAAAATTCTTGAAGCACAGTATAATCGAAGAAGCATTGAGGGGATAATGGAGATGATATTTTGAATAAAAAACGCGATTTAAAACTCAGCCTTAAGATTTCTCTTGTATTGGGCAGTGTCATTTTTCTCAGTATATTTGCATATTTACTGATTTATATTCATAATTCAAAAGAATATGAA
>UQJE01000082.1 GCA_900541345.1 uncultured Blautia sp. | reverse complement strand
CATACGAACGGTATCGCCTTCCTGGATGCCTGCTTTTTCAAGCTCTTCCAGAATACCTCCGTCCTTCAGGAATTTCTGGAAAAATGCAAATCCCTTCTCGGAATCCAGATTTGTGTAGCCAAGCATTTTTTCGATTTTTGGTCCTTCTACAACGAAAATATGCTCGTCCTCTTCCAGATGCTCCACTGTAAATGGAAGATTTTCTGTAATTAAGACGTCCTCCGGGAAGAATTCCTGTTCAAATACAATCGGTTCTCGCTCACAGGAATCAAGAAGTTCTTTTACATGGAAAAGAAGCTCACGAACGCCCTGTCCTGTCACTGCTGAAATGGGATATACGGAAATCCCTTTTGGCTCAAATTCTGCTTTCAGCTTATCAATCGGGTTTTCTTCCCCATCGTCAAAAATACAGTCAATTTTATTTGCTGCAATTACCTGAGGACGAGAAGCAATTTCCGGATTGTATGCTTCCAGCTCTTTATTGATTTTATAAATATCTTCAATCGGATCTCTTCCCTCTGTAGAAGCTGCGTCCACAATGTGAATCATCACCCTTGTACGCTCAATGTGGCGAAGAAATTCATATCCAAGTCCAACGCCTTCTGAAGCTCCCTCAATCAGCCCCGGTATATCAGCAATTACAAAACCGCCGTTCTCTGTATCTACCACACCAAGATTCGGACTTAAGGTTGTAAAGTGATAGTTGGCGATTTTAGGCTGTGCATTTGTCACACGGGAAAGGAAAGTGGATTTTCCAACATTTGGAAATCCTACAAGCCCCACATCTGCGATCACTTTCAATTCAAGAAGAACTTCCAGTTCTTGCGCCGGCTGTCCTGGCTGTGCATATTTGGGTACCTGCATAGTGGCAGTCGCATAATGCTGATTTCCTTTTCCGCCGCGACCACCTTTTAATACAACCTGGCGTCTGTTTTCTCCCGACATATCTGCAATCACCTTGCGGGATTCTGCTTCCATGATTACCGTTCCTTCCGGCACCTTCAGCACAATGCTTTTTCCATCTGCCCCATGACAGCGACGCTTTCCGCCTTCCTCACCGTCCTGTGCCTTATACTTCCGTTTATGACGGTAGTCGCCCAGGGTATTCTGACCTTCGTCTACCTCAAAAATAACGTCTCCGCCGCGACCGCCGTCTCCACCGTCCGGACCGCCGTTGGGAACATATAATTCTCTTCGGAAACTTACATGTCCGTCCCCGCCTTTTCCGGAACGAATTAAAATTTTTGCTCTATCTGCAA
This sequence comes from uncultured Blautia sp., assembly GCA_900541345.1. GTDB lineage: Bacteria > Bacillota > Clostridia > Lachnospirales > Lachnospiraceae > Blautia_A. The sequence goes on along the minus strand of UQJE01000082.1, from coordinate 9,543 downwards.
ACATATTCTACCTCTGTTCTCTTTTATGAAAAGAGAGGCTCCAAACCATATAGATTTGAAGCCTCCCACTTAACCAAAATTACTCTGCATCTGTTACAACGATAGAAACCTGTTTCTTATCGCGTCCTTTTCTGGTGAATCTTACAACACCATCTTTCAGTGCAAATAAAGTATAATCTTTTCCACAGCCTACGTTTTCACCTGGGTGAATCTTAGTTCCGCGCTGTCTGTAAAGAATATTTCCAGCTTTTACAAACTGTCCGTCTGCTCTTTTCGCACCTAATCTCTTAGATTCGGAATCACGACCGTTCTTTGTAGAACCAACTCCTTTTTTATGTGCGAATAACTGAAGGTTCATTTTCATCATGTTGTTACACCTCCTTGACTTTTACTGTCAAATATCGATTGTTATAACTATGCTCAATTTCTGTTAATCCGAGAATCAGGGAATCCATAAGAAGTCTTCCCTTCTCTGTATTCTTTCCGAAAAAGTGAATGGACACAAACCCATCCTGCTCAGATGCCTGAAAATCATCTTCTGTAAATGTCTCGAGAGAATTCACAGTATTAATAATCAGGGCTGATACAGCAGCGCAAACAATATCCTGTCCTGCTTCTGCATAACCGGCATGGCCTTTCGAACGAAAGTCCACATAATCATAGTTTCTCTTCTTAACTGTAATTGTAATCATAATGACACCAGATTAGCCGTTAATCTTTTCGATTTTAACTTTAGTGTACTGCTGTCTGTGACCGTTTTTCTTGTGATAACCAGTTTTTCTTTTGTATTTGTAAACGATAACTTTTTTAGCTTTACCATTTTCAACTACAGAAGCGGTAACACTGGCACCTTTTACATCATCTCCAACTTTTAATCCGTCATTGCTTACTGCAATCACATTGTCAAAAGTTACGGTTTCACCAGCTTCAACACCGAGTTTTTCAACTCTGATTACGTCGCCTTCAGCAACTTTGTACTGTTTACCACCTGTTGCAATAATTGCGTACATTTGTGGCACCTCCTATAATCTTTACTCGCCAGATATGGTGACCGTTTGGTTCTTAAACCTCTCTGTGCGGCATACTCGTTTATCTTAGCACGGAAATAGCAATCCGTCAATATGATTTTTGAAAAAAATCTCTTATTTTGTCTTATTTTTTTACGGGCAGAATTTCAATCCAGTATCCGTCCGGATCTGTAATAAAATAAATGCCCATTTCCGGATTTTCAAATGCAATGCATCCCATCTCCTTGTGATGTTTATGCAGCTCTTCATATTTATCTGTATCAAATGCAAGATGAAATTCACATTCTCCAAGATTGTACGCCTCTGCTCTGTCGCGAAGCCATGTGAGCTCAAGCTGGAAATCGGTTTCCCCATCCCCAAGATAAACAAGCTTAAAAGAACCATCCGGAGCATTTAACTCTCTTACCGGCTCAAGGCCCAATGCCGCTTTATAAAAAGCAAGGCTTTTTTCAAGATTCAATACATTAAAATTAAAATGTGTAAATTTCAGCATAGTATCCCTCCAAAGCTTTTTAGTTAACATAAATATATTATCGCAAACTTATTTCTTTTAAATCCTCAGAAAGAGGACGACGCACTTTTTTTCTTGTCATTTCCAGAATATGAAGCGGCGTAATATCCACTGCCTTCGCCTTGACAGAATCTTTTCTTAAGTGCTTTTGAAGCACATGAAAGAGTTCGTCCTGATGATCCGGGTTTTCCATATTAATAAAATCAATCAGAATAATACCGGACAGATTTCGCAGACGAAGCTGCCTTGCAATTTCTCCTGCTGCCTCCAAATTGATCTTTCGGTATGTCTCCTCCGCCTTTTTCTTCCCTGTAAACTTTCCGCTGTTTACGTCAATAGAAACAAAAGCTTCTGTTTGCTGGATTACAAGAAAACCGCCGCTTTTTAACCACACCTTCTGCTTCTGAACTTCCTCAAGGGCAATGCCAATCCTGTACAGCTTATATAAAGGAAGAAGCGCATCCTCATAAAGACGCACCTTATTTTCCTCTCCGTGGCTTACTTCTTTAAGATACGCCGTAATATGTTCAAAAACCTCAGGTATATCGGTCACAATCTCATCCAAATGTTTGCTGTATGTGTCACGAACAGCATTCATATAAAAAGGTTCTGTTTCATAAACACAGCTGAAACAGGTACGACTCCTGCCATATACCGCCGTTTTTTCATAAAGACTCTTCAAAAAAGAAAGTTCTGTGAGAAATTCTTCCTTACTTGCCTCTCCTGCATTTGTACGGACAACAATACCGTACTCCCGGGGAGAAACTGCCCTTTCTTCTTCCAGCCATTTATTCAGCTTATTTTTCTCTTCCTGAATCAGTTTTTTGGAAAAACCAATCTTTTTCTCCCCTGTAGTAAGAACCAGATATTTTCCTGTAAAATTCAGATTCGTAGTGACAGCAGGAAGTTTTCCCTTCATCGCCTCACGGCTCACCTGTACAAGCAGCATATCCCCGGGACGAAGGGGAGCATCTCCTGTTCGTCCGGAGGAAAAAACAGGATTTTTCACATCACTTAAAGGAAGGTAGCATCTGGTATCCGGATCAATCATGACAAATGCCGCCTGAATATTTGCGGCAATATTTTCTACCTGCCCTACATAAATATTTCCCAGAATCGATTTTTTCCCTTTTTCCTCGAGCATAAGCTCCATAATATGCCCGTCCTCTTCCAGAGCACAGGTATTACAGGAAACACCCTCTATTTCCATTCCGGCAATGATCAGTTTACTCAACTTCCTCACCTAATGCTTCCAGAGGAACAAACCTCGGTTTTTCCTCTGTCCCTGTATTGGCATACACTTCCAGTCTCTCTACTGCATAGGCAAAAGGAGAAAGTTCTTCTCCCATCCACTGAAAAAAGGTATCTGTCACAAGCTCCGGTTTTGTATAATTGGCGCTTGCAGACGCCAGCATATAAAATATTTTATCTTCGTGAAGCTCCATTTTATAAATAAAAGGACGAATATTTACTTCCTTTTCACTTTTCTTTGTCTTCTTTGTAACCAGAATTTCCTCCTGAGATAAAAACTGAGAAATTTTATCCTTCCAGTCACTTTTTGGCTCTTTTCCCTCGCGAAATTCCACGTAATAATCGGCTGCTGCCACGAGAGCCATTGCCTTACTTGCTTTTCCATCCTCTACTCGCCGGGCACTTAGAACCTGCATTCCTTCTGCCATTGTGCCGTTTAAACGCTCCACAATTTCCTTTGTGGAAATAACTTCTGTAAATTCCACATCAAAATATTCTCCTTTGCTTGTGGTTCCTACTCCAAGAGGCGCCGCAAAAGACATAATCATATGAGGACTGTAGCCCCCGGAAAAAGCAACGGGAAGCCCTGCTCTTCTGATGGCTTTCTGAAAATAACGCATTGTATCAAGATGCCCTACAAATTTTACAGGTCCCTGCTTGCTGAATTTAATTCTCACCTTCATAACATACGCCTCCTCCATAACGTTTTGCTCCACATCCTGAGCACTGCTGACGGCAATTTGGTGTCACTGTCTCATTTTTTGCCTGCTGCCACTCCCGAATCAGGAATTTCTTCGTAACTCCTGCGTCAATAAAATCCCATGGAAGGATTTCTTCTACATCACGCTCACGAAGGGTATAAAAATCAACGTCAATGCCCGTTTCTCTGAATGCCTCTTTCCATATATCATATCGAAAACTTTCAGACCAGGCATCATAAAGCGCACCTTTTTCATAAGCCTTTAAAATACCATCTGCACATCGTCTGTCACCTCTTGCAAGGAATCCCTCAAGAATGGTAACATCCGGTTCATGCCAGTTATATTTAATACTCCTCTGATTTAACTGAGCGCGGATTTCCCCTTTTACCACCTTCGCCTTTTCAATAAAATCTTCCTCTGTATACATAGAGGCCCACTGGAATGGTGTAAACGGCTTCGGAACAAAGAAAGAGGTACTTACATTAATCTGCACTTTACCATTTCTGTTCTCTTTTGGAATTTCATAATATTCCTCCGCAATTTTCTGGGCAAGATGAGCAATCCCCTTCATATCCTCCTCTGTCTCTGTAGGAAGACCAAGCATGAAATAAAGCTTTACTCTGTTCCAGCCACCGGCAAACGCCTCTCTTGCACCTTTTAAAATCACTTCCTCCGTAAGCCCTTTATTAATTACGTCACGAAGTCTCTGAGAACCAGCCTCCGGTGCAAAGGTAAGACTGCTTTTCTTTACGTCCTGTACCTTACTCATCACATCGAGGGCAAAGGCGTCAATGCGAAGAGAAGGAAGAGAAATATTTACAGCCTCCTCTTTAAATTCATCAATCAGGAAGTTTACCAGCTCTTTCAATTCTGTATAATCACTGGAGCTTAAAGAGCTTAAAGAAATTTCTTCATGCCCTGTGTTCTTCAGCATTTCTCTTGCAGATGCTTTTAAAGTCTCTACATTTCTTTCCCGTGTAGGACGATAAATCATACCAGCCTGACAGAACCGGCAGCCTCTGATACAGCCTCTCTGGATTTCCAGAGTTACACGATCCTGCGTTGCCTTTATAAACGGAACAACAGGAGCGGAAATAGAACGGTATCCCGCTTCCATATCTGTTATGATCTGTTTAGCAACTGTTTCCGGAACACCCGGACGGTTTGGTTTAAAAGAAGCAATCGTTCCATCTTCTTTATAAGTCACATCATAAAAGGCAGGTACATAAATTCCGGGAATCTGCGCAGCCATCATAAGAAAATCTTCTCTTGTGCCGCCTGCTTTCTGATTCTTTTTATAAGCATCAAAAAGCGCGTCATAGGAAGTCTCTCCTTCGCCAATATAAAACAGATCAAAAAACGCTGCCAGTGGCTCTGGATTGTAGGCACATGCTCCTCCGCCAATTACAATCGGACCTTCCTTACGCTCAGAAGCCAAAAGCGGAATTCCGCTTAAATCAAGAACCTGAAGTACGTTTGTATAACACATTTCGTATCCAAGGGTAATTCCCAGAAAATCAAAATTTTTTACCGGATCCTGGGATTCCAGAGCAAACAGGGAAATATTTTCCTGGCGCATAACCTTATCAAGATCAGTCCACGGGGAAAAAACACGCTCACACCATACATCTTCCCGCTCATTAAAAAGATTATAAAGAATCATCATGCCAAGATTTGACATACCGATTTCATAAACGTCCGGGAAGCACATGGCAAAGCGAATCTTCCCTTCCTTTTCCTTCATAACGGAATTTACTTCTCCGCCGATATATCTTGCTGCTTTATCAACCTGCAGCAAGATTTCATCACTCAGTGCTAATTTTCTCATATATTTCCTTTCTCTATATATTTCGCAAATTCTTTCAAACCTGTATATAATTGAACTCATCCAATCTACACCATTATATACATTTTAGGGAAGAACTTCAAGCAAATATCTTTCGTCAGGCGGAATCATTTGAGCTGTGGGGTTCTTAAATAAAACCTCCAAAATCTTCAAGTTTCCAATAGATCTCTTCCGAACCAGAAGAGAACTAACACTCTTTTTTATGAATCCTTTCCTCTATAATTTCTTTTAAAATCTCTAATTCCTCTTTTGAAAAAGTCTCTTGCCTTAATAATTTGCATGTAAATGAGAAAGAAGAAAGATTTGTTATCTGTTTCGCACTATGATATAAAATTTCTTCCGATGTTACATTTGCCTTAAAAACTCTCGCATAGTTTTTGGTCCGTTGAATCATGCCGTCCACAGAAATTAAATCTTTTTTCAGCATATTTTTTAATGCGGTACGAAGTGTAATCTCTTTTATATCGCGATTTTGCTCCAAAATATCTCCCGCACATAAAGGAGTTTCACTCTTCCATAAGGTTTCTAGTATTCTCATCTCTGTTTTTGTCATAATAAATCACCTGCACTTCCAATATATTTATGAATTTCATTGTATCATCGTCTATATCTTTATTATATAATAATTATATATTAGATTTTATAATTATACAACTTTTTTAGAAAAACTATAAAAACACCTCCAAAGCAGCAGATTTTATATTGTATCTTCCCACTTCAGAGGTATTTTCTCAATTTCTATAAGTACAAAAAACAAATTTTTTTATTATACAGCAGAGATTATCCTAAATTGAATGCACATGCATCAATACACCTCCGAGCCAAAAGGCATCAGGGCGAGTTTTGCGAGCTTAAACTGCTGAAGTCCAAAAGGAATACCGATAATTGTAATACAAAGCAATGATCCGATTACCACGTGCTCAAGGGCAAGCGGAAGGCCGGATAACACAAGCCATAAAATATTTAAAAGAAAAGAACCTGCTCCTCCTCCGTAACGCACTTCCTTTCCAAAAGGAAAAAAACTTAAAGATGCGAATTTAAAACACTGTAAGCCTACCGGTATCCCCACAACGGAAATGCACCATAGCACACCTGCAAGACACCAACTAAGACCACTGATTGCACCGCCAAAAATAAACCATAATAAATTTCCAAGACATCCCATATTAATTCTCCTCTTCAATTAAACTTCTGTTTATGTGAGAAAGTCCTGACAGGATTTCTTCCACCCGACGGATTGCCTCCTGTACTTCTTCTCTTGCATCGGAAATTTTAGACTGAACAAAATAATCTGCCACAAGTCCGTCAAAGAAAAAGTCCGCAAATGTAAGAAAGCTCCCGATTTCCATGTGAAATTCTATCATTGTATCTACATCTCGCAGCTCACGCTGAAAATCAGCTATGTCTTTTTTCGCCTGTTCAATGTAGGAGGAAGCCTCTGATATTTTGGAGTGTTTCATCATATCTGTAAAAAATCCGCCTCCAAGCATATCCCAGATTCCCCAGTTTCTCGCACTTCCCAGCTTCTCCTCTGCCATATGAAGACTGGCAAGAGCCCGCTGTCCTGCGTACTGTGCCTCTCTGATTTCCTGTTCCACCGTTTTTTGCTTTTTCATTTCTTCTCTCATTTTAACCTCTCTTTCTGCAAGCCTTATGACAATCTGTCATGTGTTGCCTTAGAGTGCATGTTTAGAACAAAGAATCTCGCTTGCGAGATTCTCCGCCTGCGGCGGGTCGCTTTAGCGACATACTTCTTTTTCGCCGCAGTGCGCTCCTACGCGGAGCGTTTTTTATGCTATGGAACATTACGGAGTAATTTCCTATAAATTTCCTATAACATAAAAAAAGACTCTTATTATGACATCTGCCACAATAAAAGTCTTGCCATCTCATTTGATACGGATACCTTTCGGTATCGGGTGACGGTTTCAAACCCGCCCTTTCGGACGTTTAGCTACTCCCTTTCATTTGCTTGAAAACATATTATCATTTTTCGTGATAACTGTCAAGATTTTTTTGAAGCTTAAAGCTGACATTTACTCCAACCACAGCTTTTGCAACTGTCACATCCCTCTGTAGAAACTAACTCTCCGCCGCATTCCGGACAGGGAAGGATTCCGGACGCAGACTTATTCTCTTCCTTCTTTTTCGTACTTAAAATTCCCATTCGTTTGCAGCCGTCTCTGTAAATCGTAATCCCTTTCAATCCCATGTCATATGCATACATATAGAGAGCTTCTGTCTCCTCTTTTGTAAAACCATGAGAAAGATTGACGGTAGAGCTGATAGAAGCATCCACGTGGAGCTGCCATATTGCCTGCATATCAATTCTCTGCTTATAATCGAGATTCATGGCTGTGACAAAAAAGCCCGGCAGCTCACGGTCATCTTCTATTCTGTGAGCTTCCATGTAATCTTTCACAATTTTCGTGTATACCCGGTAGTATACATCTTCTCCATGAAGCGATTCTGTTTTTCTTTCATAATAGTTAGCATAAACCGGTTCAATTCCACCGGAAATCCCCAGCATAGTAGATAAAGTTCCTGTTGGCGCTATAGTAAGAAGCTGAGCGTTTCGAAGTCCGTATTCCTTTACAAGAGCTCTTGTCTCTTCTGTTGTATTCATAAGAAAATAGGGAGTTTCCATAATTTCTTCCACCTTACAGCCGGAAAACCTTCCCTTTTCTTTGGCTAGAAGAGCAGAAGCAGCTATGGCAGTGTCAGCCATTACAAAGCCGATCTTATCACAAATGTCCACTGTCTCTTTTTGTCCGTAAGTAACGCCCAGTTTAATTAACGCATCTGCAAGCCCCATAATCCCAAGGCCAATCTGTCTCCATTTTTCTACACTCTCTCGCTGTTCCGGAAGAGGATGAAGCGGCAAACCTTCTTCTAACACTTCATTTAAAGCAAATACAGAAGCAGTCACACATTTTTTTAATTCCTCAAAATCAAAATCTGCACTTTCCGAGAACGGATTTCTGACAAATTCGGAAAGATTGATGCTTCCAAGAAGACAGCTTCCTCCTGCTGGCAGCGGCTCTTCCGCACAGGGGTTCACACCTGCATAGGAAAATTCTTCCGTGTTGCTTAATAGATTCCAGTTGGAAATCCTATCCCAGAAAAGAACACCCGGTTCTGCATAGTCCCAGCTTGTATCTGTGATTTTTTTGAAAAGTGCTCTTGCCGGTACTCGTTTTTTTATGACTTCCCCTGTTGCCTCCCTTTCATAAGAAAGAATGTAATCGGTTCCCTTTTTTACAGATTCCATAAAGTCCTTATAAATACGAACGGAAACATTTGCCTTTGTAACTTTTTCAAGATCTGTTTTCAACTCAATAAACTCCAGAATATCCGGGTGTGAACAGTCCATTGAAATCATAAGCGCACCTCTTCTGCCATTCTGTCCAATAAGAGCCGTCACAAGAGAGTATAATTCCATAAAGGACACAGCCCCACTCGTCTCCTTTGCCGCATTATTAATTTTTGCCCCTTTCGGACTGAGCTGAGAAATATCTACGCCGCATCCGCCTCCGTAGCTATAAGTTCTGGCAAGTTTTTTTGCACAGTCGAAAATGCTTTCAATCTCGTCTTTTGGCGGTTCTATCACATAGCAGTTAGAATACGTAACCTTTCTTCCCAGCCTGTCAAGTCCTCTGTTTGATAAAATTCTTCCTCCAAATAAAAACTTTTTTTCTTTCATGTACTGTGCAATCTCTTTATTGCCGCCACTTACCCTTGTAATCCAGGAATCGAAGTTTTCTCCCTCAAAAGCATATTTTTTGGTCCATATATCTATTCCAAGCTGATTGTCTTCTCCCAGCCATTCTTTTACTGTCATATTGTTCTCCTATCTACATTTAGTTTATGTATGATATGATAACACTATATATGGTATAAATCAAGATTAAAATTGTACAGTTTTGTTTTCTTTACAAAATTCCCAGTCCTTCCAGAAGAATTTTAAAACCCATGAGAATAAGAATAATACCGCCGCAAAGCTCTGCCTTCGATTTATATTTTTCCCCAAAAATACTCCCTATTTTAATTCCGGCAGCAGAACAGACAAATGTAATTATACCGATAAAGGTAACTGCCGGAAAAATCTGCACCTTCAGAAACGCAAAAGTAACTCCCACGGCAAGTGCATCAATGCTTGTAGCTATCGCAAGGGGAAACATGGCTTTTGCACACATGGAACAATCA
>UQJE01000081.1 GCA_900541345.1 uncultured Blautia sp. | reverse complement strand
CAGATACAGATTTCATTTTCGGTACTATTTTTTACAAAATTTTATTTTTTCCGAAAAAAAACAGGAACATTTTAATATGCTCCTGTTTCTTTCCGCATTTTCAATTTTACCTTCCTCCAGTTTTCCACCGAGGATTTTTTATACCGCTTACGGCTCTTACTTTTTCTCCCACTTCTCACTGACCGGATTTACATGAACCATACAGTGCTTTACTTCTTCAAATTTCTTTTCTATAGAGCGGTGAACTTTTTCCGCAATCGTATGTGCTTCCTTTAAAGTCATATCATCATCTGCCGCAATCTCAATATCAACATAAATTTTAGACCCAAAAAGTCTTGTACGAATCACATCTATGCGCTGTACACCCTCCACATCCTGAATCACTTCCCGCATTTCCTGTACTGTTTTTTCATCACAGGAATGGTCTACCATCTTGTCAATGGCATCTCTGAAAATATCAATAGCCGCCTTTGCAATAAAAATACAGATTACAACGCTGGCAATCGGATCAAGAATCGGATACCCCATTCTGGCGCCAAGAATACCAATGAAGGCTCCGATAGAAGAAAGCGCATCGGAACGGTGATGCCATGCATCTGCCATCAATGCTCCTGAATTTATTTTCTTTGCCGCTGCCCTTGTGTACCAGAACATCCACTCCTTCACAATAAGCGAAACTACTGCAGCAACAAGTGCAAGCATTCCGGGAATCATAAGATCTTTTCCTGAGGTACCGTCAATAATCTTTTGAATACCGCTGATACCAATTCCAGCTCCTGTAATCATCAAAAGCCCGGCAAGAAGAATCGACGACACACATTCCAGACGTTCATGGCCATACTGATGCTCCTTATCTGATTTTTTTCCTGCCATATTTACCCCGACAATGACCACCACTGTACTTGCCACATCAGAGGCAGAGTGAATCGCGTCTGAAATCATAGCACCGGATCTTGCAATAATACCGGCAAGCAGCTTAAATAAAGAAAGTACCACATTTACAAAAATACTGACGCCGGATACACGCATGGCAACTTGCTGATCTGTCTCTGGCTTTTTACTTTCCTGTTTCATTTTAAATCCTCCTCATTTTGATTTTCATTTTCAAATCGTCTCCTGATAAAATAGCTTTTACGAGACAAAAAAACACATCTGCGGAACATACACTGTCCCACAGATGTGCCGCTTTTCAGAAAAATCTCTGAATTCTTATCACATCTGCTGCTTTGAAGCCCGGCTCTATACCATATCGTATCGCCTGATCAGTTTGTACTGTTGAATTTGCATTCTATCAGAATGTAACGCAGTGCAAAAGTTTTTTATGATATTACTATATCTATATGAAAAAGTCAAGAAAAAAGAGACACTGTTCAGGAACTTTCCTAAACAGCATCTCTCTTATTTACAGTCTTGTATTTTTATTCGTTCTTATTATCTACCAAACTGCATATCGTTGTTACCGGAATCTGTTGTCCACATTTCCAGCATGTTGATCGGGTCGTTGTAGTCTGCTAACCAACCTTCACGACAGAAGTCGAATTTACCCTGTTTTCTTTCATCAAGGAATACAGACCATTCACGAGTTTCAACTGTTACATTGATACCAAGAGCTGCAAAATCCTGCTGGATTGCTTCACCAATCTTAACGTTACCTTCTGCATCATTTGTAAGGTATGTCATGTTGATTGGAGTATTTGCAGAAAGCATACCATTTTCATCAAACTCGTAGCCAGCACCTTCAAGAAGTGTTCTTGCTTCTTCCAGATTTGCCTCGTATGCTTCCGGACTTGGATCAAAGTATCCTACTTTATCCTCTAACGGATATGTGTAAGCATCGTCATTTGTACGGAATTCTCCGCCATTACCGTCTAACATACCTGTCGGGATAAATGTGTTTGCAATTTCCTGCTCTGCCTGACCGATTGTGTCAACAATGTACTGACGGTCAATAATAAGGTTCATAGCTTTTCTCATATCAGCAGCCTGCTGAACAGTTTTTCCTGCAAACAGTTCGCTGTTTACATTGAATCCAGCATAGTATGTTCCCAGAGTCGGGATCTTGTGGAAGTCTTCTCTTGGAGCAGCTGTTTCCATCATATCTGTTGCGATTGTGTCGATGAACTGTAAGGAACCATCTTCATATGCATTCCATACTGCAGTATCATCTGCACTTAACATAAACTGAATTTTTTCAAGAGATACTGCATCTGCGTTGTAGTAGTTCGGGTTTTTCTCATAAGTCATAGACTCATTGTGTTTCCACTCTGTACATGTCATAGGACCGGAAGTAACAAATCCAGATTCAATACACCATGCACCCGGGTTTGTATCTGCGCCTTCAGCAGATTCAACACTCTGCTGCGGAACCGGATAGAATGCCGGGAATGCGCAAAGGTCAAGGAAGTATGCACATGGAGCTGTCAGGTTTACAGTAAATGTTTTGCCGTCTTCAGAAGCTTCAATATCAAGACTTCCGTCATCTTTTCTTGCAATAATGTCTGCAAGATAGAAGTAATCTGCACCTGTTTCAGGTGTTACAAGACGATTCCAGCTGTAAGCTACGTCTTCTGCATTCAGTTCTTCACCGTCAGACCATTTCAAACCATCTTTCATAGTAAATGTATAAGTAAGACCATCATCGCTCATCTCATAGCCTTCTGCAAGATCCGGAACAAGCTGTCCTTCTGCATCGTAAGTATAAAGACCGGAAAATGCAAGAATTGCAAGTGCAGCACCGTCTACTGTAGAGTTCAGGGCCGGGTCAAGTTTGTTTGGCTCAGAAGCAATCTGAAGGCTTAATGTATTATCTGGAGTTTTTGCAAATCCAAAATACTTAAATCCAAATAAGTTTGAATAAATATTCTCTACATCTGTCTTCTGCATGTATACATCATTGTAGTAATACAGCGGAATGATTGCCCATGTGTTCATCAGCTCATCCTCTGCTTCATGCATCAGAGCCTCACGTTTTTCAAGATCTGTTTCTTTTCTGATCTCTTCGATTCTCGCATCATATGCCTCCCATGCAGGAGCTGCTTCGCTGGATGGTGCGTGTTCTTCAGAAGCAAATACAGATACGCCTCCCAGACTTGTTACTGCCATAGCTGCTGCCATAGCAAGTGCTAAGTGTTTCTTTCTCATAAATATGTTCCTCCTTTAACTGGATTTTTTGACAGTATTTCTGCCTTTTATTCTACAACGCCCTGTATGTACAGAACTAATTGTATTCTTTTATTTGTTAAAACATGCAACCATGTGTCCGTTGCCTCTGTCAGTAAGAGACGGACATTCCTTGGCACATCTCTCTGTTGCATATTTACATCTTGTGCGGAATGCACATCCTGTAGGCATTCTAAGCGGGCTTGGAACATCGCCCTCAAGTATGATTCTCTGACGCTCTTTTGCCATTTTGGGATCCGGATAAGGAACTGCACTTAAAAGAGACTGTGTATACGGATGAATCGGACTTTCATTCAGTTCATCTGCATCTGCAATTTCCACAATTCTTCCAAGATACATAACAGCAATACGGTCTGAAATATGATGTACAACGAGAAGGTCATGTGCAATAAAAAGATATGCAACTCCCAGCTTCTCCTGTAAGTCTTCAAACATATTGATAACCTGAGCCTGAATAGAAACGTCCAGGGCACTGACGGCCTCATCACATACAATGAATCTTGGATTTGTGGCAAGCGCTCTTGCAATACCGATTCTCTGGCGCTGACCGCCGCTGAACTCATGCGCATAACGTGTCGCATGCTCTGCATTCAATCCAACAAGCTCCATCAGTTCAAGAATACGGTCTCTTCGCTCACCTTTTCCATTATACAGCTTATGTACATCAAGAGGCTCTCCGATAATATCTTCTACTGTCATACGAGGATTCAGAGAAGAATACGGATCCTGAAATACCATCTGCATTTCTTTACGCATATGACCGATACTGTTTTTATCTACTCTCTGACCATCAAAAAATACATCACCTGATGTTGGTGTATATAATCTTAAAAGAGAACGCCCTACTGTTGTTTTTCCACAGCCGGACTCTCCTACAAGACCAAGTGTCTCTCCCGGTTTAATATTGAAAGATACGCCGTCAACCGCTTTTAACGGACTTGTCTTCATAAATCCGGTTTTTATAGGGAAATACTGCTTCAGGTTATTTACCTCAACCAGATATTCGCTTTTATTTGTCATATCACTCATTGTTTCCTCCCTCCTGCTGTGCCTCCATCTGTTTCTTCACATTCATCCAACAGGAAGCAAAATGGCCATCCGGCATCTGCATTTCCGGCGGAACCTCCTCGATACAGATTTTCATGGCATTTTCACATCGCGGACAGAATGCACAACCCTTCGGCATATTCAGAAGGTTAATCGGAGTTCCTGAAATCGGAACTAATCTTTCTCCCATTTTATCCACGCTTGGAATGGACTTCAGAAGTCCTTTTGTATATTCATGAGAAGGGCGATAGAAAATATCTTCTGCTGTTCCACGCTCACATACACGTCCACCGTACATAACAATAATCTCATCACACATATCTGCAATAACACCAAGATCATGTGTTACCATAATAATTGCCATGCCCAGTTTTTTCTGAAGACTCTGCATCAGTTCCAAAATCTGTGCCTGAATGGTTACGTCAAGAGCTGTTGTCGGCTCATCTGCAATCAGAATATCCGGTTCACATGCAAGTGCCATTGCAATCATAACACGCTGGCGCATACCGCCTGATAATTCATACGGATACTGTTTTACACGTTTTTCCGGTTCGTTTACACCTACAAGAGTCAGCATCTCGATGGCACGGGCCATTGCTTCTTTTCCCCTGCGCTCTGTATGAAGCTCAATTGCTTCTTTTAACTGATTTCCGATTGTAAATACAGGATTCAGACTTGTCATAGGATCCTGGAAAATAATAGAACAGCATTTTCCACGGAAATCACGCATTTGTTTTTCAGAATATTTTGTAATATCCTGTCCTTTATATAAAACCTGTCCCTTCTTAATGCTTCCGTTTTTCTCAAGAATCTGCATAATTGAATATGCAGTAACACTCTTACCGGAACCAGACTCTCCTACGATTCCGAGAATCTTTCCCTCATCAAGATTAAAGGAAACACCGTTTACCGCCATTACCTCTCCTCTTTCTGTCTTAAAAGAGGTATTTAAGTCTACTACTGAAAGTAAATGTTCGCTCATCTTAGTCCCTCCTCAGTTTCGGGTCAAAGGCATCACGAAGGCCATCACCCAGTAAGTTAAATGCCAGTGTAATAAGACAAATCATAAGAGCCGGGAAAACAAGCTTATATGGATAAGCAGTAAGACCGGCACGTCCTGCATTTGCCAGAGAACCAAGAGAAGGCATCGGAGCCTGTACGCCAAGTCCGATAAAGCTTAAGAAACTCTCTGTGAAAATCGCAGATGGAATCTGTAAGGCTCCGGAAACAATGATAACACTGATACAGTTTGGCAGAATATGTTTACGAATAATACGTCCTGCTTTTGCACCACTTGTTTTTGCAGCCAGAATATATTCATTCTGTTTAATTGTAAGAATCTGTCCACGTACCATACGAGCCATACTTGTCCAGTACAGAAGACCAAATACAATAAACAGAGAAATCATATTTGTTCCCAGCTTCTGCAGGAACGGAATTTTATCTACATTTAAAACCTCTCGAAGAACAACGGATAAAAGAATTACCATAAGCATATCCGGCAGTGAATATATAATATCCACTATACGCATCATGACAAGGTCGACCTTTCCTCCGAAATATCCCGAGACACTTCCGTACAAAACTCCAATAAACAGAACGATAATACTTGCAAAAAGACCTACTGCAAGAGATACTCTTGTTCCGTATACAACACGTACAAAGTAATCACGTCCCATTTCGTCTGTTCCCATAATATGAGGGAATACCTTTCCCCCTTCCTCGATGTATTTCTGTTCCAAATCCGAATACTGGAATGGAGCCATATTTGCCGCAGATTTATCTCTTCTTCCGTTTACTGTAATAATCTGAGAATAAGAATACGGTACTACATGAGGTACAATAAAAATCATTCCGATAATTAAAATAAGTACAACAATACTTCCCATCGCAAGCGGGTTTTTACTTAATTTACGAAGACCATCTTTCAAAAAGGACGTTGATTCACTCATAACATCCTGCTGACGTTTTTCTTCATCTGTAGCTTTTTCAAATTTTTTCAAATCAATCTGGAAACTGAGCGGTGATTTCTTTGGCATAGCATCCAGATTTTTATTGGTGTTATCCACGTAATTTCCTCCTTAATCCAGTTTAATTCTCGGGTCAATTGCCTTATATACAATATCCGTAATAAGATTCATTGTTACCATCAGAATAGCCAGGAAAATTGTTGTTCCCATGATCAGAGGATAATCTCTGTTTGTAATTGCCTCTACAAATTTTGCACCAAGGCCTCCAATAGTAAAAATCTTTTCTACAACAAGGCTTCCTGTAAGAATAGAAGCTGTCATCGGTCCCACATATGTAACAACCGGAATTAAAGCGTTACGAAGAGTATGCTTAAAGATTACTTTAAGTTTTGCCACACCTTTCGCTCTTGCTGTACGAACATAATCCTGTCCCATAACATCAAGCATACTTGTCTTTGTAAGACGGGTAATATATGCCATTGGATATGCTGACAGAGCAATTACCGGAAGGAGATAATTCGGATTATTTGGATCCCACACTGGAATCCACTTTAATGTCACGCAGAATACCAGCAGAAGCAGCGAGGCAAACACAAAGCTGGGCAACGACGTGAACAACGTCGAGAAGAAGATAATCAACCTGTCAGGAAGTTTATTTCTTGTAAGCGCTGCGATACTTCCGAAGATCAGTCCGAAAATCAGTGCAGTAATAATTGCCATTCCGCCAAGTTTTGCAGACACTTTAAAAGATTCAAAAATTGTAGTCTTAATATCTCTTCCTGTCTTTGCAGAAACACCAAAGTCCCCATGTGAAAGATTTTTAAGATACAACGCAAACTGTTCCGGAACTGGTTTATCCAGATTAAATCGTTTCTCCAATGCAGCTTTTACTTCTGGAGAAAGTGCTTTTTCACCATCAAATGGACCGCCGGGAATCGCATTCATTGAAAAAAATGTGATACCGCAGACAATGAAAACGGTGACGATTGCGAGAAGAACTCGCTTTGTTACGTATTTCGCCAAGTAAATACACTCCTTTTTTGTGATTTTCTTACAATAGTCAGGGAATCCTTTATTGAAAAAATATTTTCTTTATAAATTGTGTGAAATTTTTATAATTTTTTCATTTTTAGAAAACAACTGTCTTTATTAGACGGACATATTTGGTTAAAAAAAATGTAGTTGCCTTCTGCTTCTACCCTCTATCGCATTTGTATATTATAGTATATGTTGAAAAAATATTCAACTGTTTTTTGCTTTTATTTACTAAAAAATTACAGTGCCACTCTTTTCCAGTAAAAAAGAGGGCACTGTTTCTTAAGAAGACACAATATTTTGAAGCCACACACCTTTTTTCACAAGCACAAAGCCTATGACACACTTGATCATATCCGCTGCCTGAACAAAAATATAAATAGCCACTACAGGCAGTGTTGTATACCTGCTTAAGATAAATGCAACCGGAACGCTGACACACCAGATAAATACGCTGTCAAAAAGGAACGTAATAATTGTCTTTCCTCCTGAACGAAGCGTAAAATATGCAGCATGAAGAAATGCATTCTGAGGCATAAATATCGCAGTCACCATGATAAAGTATTTTGCAAGTTCTCTCGCCTGGTCATTTGTATTATACAACATAGGAAATAACGGTGCCAAAACAAGCATTGCTGCGGCAACTCCCGTACAGCATAATACAGAAAACATGATCATTTTATTATCTGTATCTCTCGCTTCTTTCATTTTTCCAGCTCCTAAAAGCTGTCCCACAACAATGGCAACGGAATCTCCCAAAGCGATAAATACGATATTAAACACATTGTTAATGGTATTGGAAATATTCATTCCCGCCACAACATTTAATCCTCTTACAGAATAACACTGGGCAAGCATTGCCATAGCTGATGCCCACAGCGTTTCATTTAAAAGAAGAGGCGTTCCTTTTATAAGAATTTTCTTTGTAAGATTTAACGGAACTTTTAATGTACTGTAAAGTCCCTTCGCAAACGGATTCTTTTCGCTGTGCTTATGCGTCCACCAAACAATGATTATGATTTCCACATATCTTGAAATTACAGTGGCAATAGCAGCACCCCGCACACCGAGCGCTGGAAAACCGAATTTTCCGTAAATCAGAATATAGTTAAATAAAAGATTTACAAGAACCGCTGCTACACCGGCTTTCATAGGAAGCATAGTTTCTCCGCACTCTCTTAAAGTACTTGCGTATACCTGAACCATCATAAAAGCCGGCAGACCAATAAGCATAATCTGAAGATACTGTTTTCCATAAACAAGTGTATCTGCAATTTCTCTGGCTGTCCCATCTCCCTGAAGATACATATTAATCAGAGAATCTCCTGCTCCAAGAAACAGCACAATCGCTGTTGCTGTTAAAGCTACTGCCAGCCAGAATTTATAGCGAAAAGTCTGTCTGACACCTTCATGGTCCTTCTGTCCAAAATACTGTGCCGTAAAAATACCTGCTCCAGAAACTCCTCCGAAAATACAGAGGTTGTATACAAAAAGAAGCTGATTTACAATAGCCGCACCTGACATCTGCTCTGTACCGATGCGCCCAATCATAATATTATCGAGAAGACTTACGAAATTGGTAATTCCATTTTGTACCATGATAGGTACGGCAATGGCTAATACCATCTTATAAAACTTTTTATTACCGAAAAACTTTGCAATAAACGCCGGTTTTTTCCTTATCCCTTCCACTATAATTCCCTCCTGAAAACCTTACCAGCAATCTGCGTTATCGATTCCAACGTCTTTCGCAGAAAAAACAGGATCTTTTCCCTCTTTCTTCTGTTTTTCATAATCCTTTAACACGCGTATTGCCTTATTTCCCAAAATTAAGATCACAATAATATTCACAGTTGCCATACAACCCATTGTAATGTCCGCAATATTCCACATCATGGAAAAATCCGCCTGTGCTCCGAAGAATACTGCCAGAATACAAGTGATACGGAATACAAAAAGAAGTTTTTTATTATTTTTAATAAACAGAATATTAGATTCCGCATAATAATAATTTCCTATTAAACTGCTGAATGCAAAAGCAAAAATAGAAAGTGTAATAAAATGAATTCCCCAGTTTCCCACATTTGCAGATACTGCCTTCTGTACAAACGGAATTCCGTCCAGAACCCCTGTCTTTCCTTCTACACCAGAAAGAAGCAGCATCATAGCTGTTGCAGAACAGATTAAAAGGGTATCAATAAATACAGAAAGAACCTGTACCATCCCCTGCTTTGCCGGGTGACTTACAGAAGCGCTTGCAGAAGCATTCGGCGCGCTTCCCATACCTGCTTCGTTTGAAAAAAGACCTCTCTTAATTCCAATGACCACCGCGCTTCCCGCCATTCCTCCTGCAAAAGCCTGAAAATCAAAGGCCTGAGATAAAATCATGGAAAATATGTGCGGAAGCTCAGAAATATTTACAATAATAGTATAAAGCCCTATCAGAAGATAAGAGCCTGCCATAACAGGAACAAGTACAGAAGTAATAAAACCAATACGGTGTACTCCTCCAAAAATAACAATCGCAGTTCCTATTGCCAGAACAGCGCCTACAATCACAGGATATATGGTATCGCCATATCCCGGAATATAATATTCCAAAGAAGAGGACATATTAAAAGACTGCAGTCCGTTAAAACCATATGCAAAGCATATAATAAGAAGGATTGCAAATAAAACCCCAACGCTTCTTTTTCCTAACGCTTTCTCCATATAATAGGAAGGACCTCCTCTAAAATCCTCCTTATCTTTTACTTTATAAACCTGCGCAAGAGTACTTTCGATAAAAGCGGAAGCGCCTCCTATAATCGCCATGAGCCACATCCAGAAAACAGCGCCTGCTCCTCCTGCTGCAATCGCAGTTGCAATACCTGCAATATTTCCGGTTCCTACCCTGGAAGCAGTGGAAATCATAAGCGCCTGAAAAGACGACACCTGTTTTTTTCCATTTTCTTCCTTTCCTTTTTCTTTTAGTACATGAAAAGATTCCTTTAAAAATCTAAGCTGTACACAGCGTGTTCTGATAGTAAAATAAATGCCGGTTCCTACAAGTAGAAATAATAAAAGATACGTATACATCCAGTCATTTATTTTTCCTAAAATTTCGTTGAGCATTCTGTGCTTCTCCTTTCCTATTTATCCTTATTTTTTGCAATAAAAAAACCGAGCAGAAGCCCGGAATCTTACTTGAAACTACTAACATTTACTTTTTGATTATCGCTTCAAAACTACATACATGCTGACATTTCCTTGAGAATTCTCTTACCTTGCGTTATGCTAAAATGCAGTTCCAACTTTGCGCTCGCTTGCGGTCACCTCGCAGCTCCGCTGCTCAGTGCCTTTTGCTTCGCAAATGTCCAAGGGCAACTTTGAACTTCCTTCTGCAAGTAAACTTGCTCCGTCTGTTCCTGTTTCCCTTGACCGCTTTCTCGCTTTTTGGTCAAGCCCTCACCCGATTAGTAACAGTCAGCTCCATACATTACTGTACTTCCACCTCTGCCCTATCTACCTCGTCGTCTTCAAGGGGGTTTACTTCTTTCGAATGGGATATCTCATCTTGAGGGGGGCTTCACGCTTAGATGCCTTCAGCGTTTATCCC
>UQJE01000080.1 GCA_900541345.1 uncultured Blautia sp. | reverse complement strand
AATGAGGATGATAGCTGCGATAAGCACCGGCAGGACTGGCGGCGAAAGATGCTTGAGAAGTTTGATAGGAGGGAATAATGGAAGAATTAAAAAGATGCCCGTTTTGCGGCGGAGAAGCAATGCCGGAAGTTTACCGCGGGTTTAACAAAGAAATAATTTTTGCATATATACATTGCCGGGAATGCGGAGTGAACACACGAAGTTACGCTTTGGAGATGACTGCGCGAGAAGCATGGAATAGGAGAGTGGAAGAATGAATGTATTAGAGAAGATTTTAGAAGAGATAGATGCTGAAATACAGAAGCAGAGAGAAGTGTGCAAGGATTTGAAAGACACACCGGGATATAGGCTGTATGAAAAGGCTGCGGCTGTGTTTAAGGGGATTGTAACGAAACACATGGATGAGGTGAAAAATGACAGTTGGATTCCGGTAAGTGAGAGATTGCCGGAACCATACAAATTGGTAGAGGTAACTGTACATTGTTCCGAATGGATTTCAGACTATGATTCTGTTTGGGTTCCGGAAAATGAAAAGATACATCACGATGAAGAGTATCTTTCTAGAACGGGATACATAGATAAGGATGGTGACTGGATTTTCTACGACCAAGATGGATGTGATTATTATTGCGAAAAAGAATTTGGGTCGGATAAAACCGATGTTTACAACGTAGTGACAGCCTGGAAACCACTTCCAGAACCGTACAAAGGAGGAGAATCATGGATACACAGAAAGCAATAGAGTATTTTTCAGGCAAATTAGAACGTACTTTGAGCAACCGGAGAAGAAAAGCCTATGAGGTTGCGTTAGAGGCTCTGGAGAAGCAGATTCCAAAGAAAGCGATTGAGCATGAAACAAAGTTTGCTCTGATGTATGAATGTCCATCATGTGGCTGCATAGATGTGTACGGACAGGAAAATTGCGATGAATGCGGACAGAGATTAGATTGGGGTGAATGATATGGAAGAGTCAAAAGCTAGAAAAGCGATAGAAATTTTAAAAGGAATTGAAGAAATAAAAGGAAACTTACCGGAAGACGGAAATGATGTAGAGGAAGCCTTTCTTGTTGCAATCGAGGCGCTGGAGAGGCAGAGCGCGAAAGCAGTCAGGGAAATCTGCGGAGCATTCGGAGAAACTGTGGAATGCCCGGAATGTGGAACGGGGTTAAGAGACCCGGACGTATTTGCAGGATATTGTAAATGGTGCGGGCAACGGATCAAGCGGGAGGAACTGCAATGGCAAAAATAGATGAACAGATAGAAGAATGTAGAAAACATATGGAGCCGTATATGCAGAATCAGGAGAGCACGGAAGAATTACGCCGGATGTGTACGAATTGTGAGGCATATTGCGGAAAGACACATAATTATGAAGAGTGTAAGGACAAGATGTGTTTTAGATTCTGGCTGGGCTATGAGTATCTACAATGGTGCAATGCTTTTAGATGAGAGGAGGAACGAGATAATGCCAAAGATGTATAAAGCAACAAACGCCAGAGAAACCATGTGTAAAGATCTACATGTGAAAATGAATATGCACAAAGGTCCAACAAAACTTGTAAGTCCTACACTTTTTCTTCTGGTAGACACAGACGAGCTTCAGAAACAAGTAAACCGGTTGGAAAACGAGATGAATCACATGAAGAGGGCAGAAGCAAGAAGAAGGGGGAGAAGAAAATGATAAGACCAAGATACAGGGGAGAAAGAGGCGGAACGCTTACCATGAGCATGAAAAAGAATATTCCAGAACCAAAGCACAAGGACTGGAAGCTTACTACTTGTCCTCGATGTGGGCAGCAGTGTTGGGAGAGTGAATTGGCAAGAGAGTGCCTGAAAAGAGATAAGACCCTGAAAGCGCTCTGCACAGAATGCGTGTTAGGAGGGAAATAGATGGAACAGATTACAATTTTTATAATGGGAATAGCCGCAGGAATGAGCATCTTAGGCTGTTTAATAATATCAGGAGCAAAAAGATTGGAGAAAAGATATGATAGAGATTGCAAAGACACACAAAGCAACGAAAAAAGAGATTCTGGACTTTATCCAGTCTCTTCCGAAAGAGGAGCAGAGAGCAGCGTATCGGGCAGCAGCGATAATGGGGAATCTTTAGACATCACAAAAGAACTGGCGTTATACAGCCGGAACGTACTTACACAATACTGCAACAGCCAAAGAGGGTGTGTAAAATGTTGTTTTGAGCGTGATGGAGGTTGCTCATTAATATCAGGTCCGCCATGTATGTGGGAAAGAAGAGAATGTCAAGACAATGAAGAAAATGAGTAGTAAAAATACCAATTTGGGAGAAGAAGATGGATGAAAGAAAAGTATATCATATGTGTCGGAATTTCCAGATGTCCCCAGGAAGGGCAAGGAAAATCCTGGCGCAGGCAGGAACAGAACCAGAAATTGTAAAATTGATCAAGAGATATGAGAGAGGAGGGGAGTCCGATGGAGAAGAGCATACTGGAGCAGTACATAGATGCATGCGAGCTGATTAAAGAGACAGAGGAAGATATACAAAAACTGAAAAAGAAGAAAAAGACGATTGTCCAGACGAATGTTTCAGGGAGCAATCCAGAGTTTCCTTATAACCCTCAGCATTTCAAAATCCAAGGTACAACCTTTACCTTTCGGGAAGATTCTCAGCTTCGGATGGAAGAGGAGCTCCTGGAAAAGAGAAAAGAAGACGCCGAGAAGATAAAAATCAGAGTGGAAGAGTGGATGAATACGATTCCCGTGCGTATGCAGCGTATTATTAAGTATAAAATTTTTGAAGGGGCGGACTGGGAATATACTGCTAAAAAAATTGGCAGGGGAGCAACCGGAGAAAGCCTTCGAAAAGAATTTCAAAGATTTTTGAAAAAAAAATAAATTTTGTCCGTTTTGTCCGGAATGTCCGTTTTAACTATGCTATAGTATACAATGCAGAAAGCAAAGTTGCAGTTGCAACCAAGCAAAACTCCTTCGAATTAACGACTGTCAGGTGTCACAGCCTGGCAGTTGAATCAGGCTCATACGGTATCGCCTTTGCGAAAGCATAGAGACCGTACCACATAATTTTTTGAATACCCTGTAGAAATGCAGGGAGGTTTGCTGTATAATAAAAGAAAAATATTTAGGAGAGGAAATGATGAAAATAGATGTGTACACTGAAAAATATAAAATAGTAGAATCGGGTAGTATAATTTTGGATTCATCGGAAGAAGAAATATCATTTAAAATCAGTGAAGAAACAAAAGAAACTAACGTTATATTTCAATTTATAACTGCAGATGATAAGAAAACGGAATTAAAGAGAAGCATGCAGGGGAATACAATTAGATTTGTATGTACAAATTTTGAAGACACAACAGGTTCTGCTAATCCATTCAAGCTGACAGATAAATTATATATGCATTTTCGACATTATTTAACTTCTGAAACAACAAGAAGATTAGAATACACTTTTTTAACGGAGGTGTAAATCTAATGGCAGAAAACGAGAAGATAAAAAGTGACGAGAGTTTAACAGATATACTTAATTCTGAAAAATTCACCAATTTAAGTGAAGCTAGTCAAGAACTTATTATTAACACATATAATAATAAACAAGAAAAAAGCGGAGGGCTTATAGGAAAATTGTTAGGTACTAATACAAAAAATATAACGGTTCATATGGCATTTATATTGTGTTGTATTATGCTAGCCTTTTGCGGAATAGATTTAATTCATTCAGTTCTGGCTGGGGAGGGCATACAAAAAGAAATGTGGAATTTTATTATTCCAGTTATAACTTCTGCGTTGGGATATGTGTTTGGTAAAGGCGACAAGTAGTAATTAAAAATAATATTGATGATAAGATAAAATATAGAAAAAGAGTTCACCTTCGGGTAGAACTCTTTTTCTACGAACCTTTAGCTCAGTTGGTCAGAGCAACCGGCTCATAACCGGTCGGTCCTGGGTTCGAGTCCCAGAAGGTCCATTTGATTAGATGAGGCAGCAGTTGCTGTCTCTTTTTTGATATTCAATGAGAAAAAAACTTGACATATGGTGCACCGTATGATATTATATACTTGTAAGGAGGTGAGATACAGATGAGCAACAGAAACCGGAAACGACCGGAAAATAAAAAGCCCGAAATCGACTTAAAGAGCTGGCTACTCGGAGCGATAACGGACTTAGTAATCGGAATCATCTTACTGATTCTCGACAGGCTATTAAATTAGCCGGGAGGGGCGAAAGCCCTTCCTTTAAAATAACTATAACACAATCGCTCATCTGTGTAAAGGTATGCTGTGGAAATTAGGGATATTCTTTATTGCAATTGGATTAGTAAAATTGGCATATTGTTTTATCTGGAAATGGAGGAATGACAATGCCAGTAGGTAATCCATCAAAACAAACAATAGCAACAAAGAAATACGAAAAGAAGGCTGGCTGGGTTTCGAAGTCTTATAAGCTAAAGAAAGAAGTAGTAGACGACTTTGCCAAAGCATGTGAGAAAGCTGGTGTAAGTGCGGCTGGACAGCTTACCCAAATGATGAAGGAATTTATAGAACAGCAGAAGGGACACTCGGAATAATCCGGGTGTCTTTCCTGTTTCAAAATAACTAAAGGGAGGCGGTGAGGCTTGCCAAGAGCACCAAATCAGAAAGCGGAGGAAGCAAGGAAACTTTTTGAAAGCGGGAAGAAATTAATTGAGATTGCGGAGCAGATTAATGTTCCGGTAGGGACAATCCGAAGCTGGAAAAATCGATATAAATGGGAATGCAACGTTGCAGAAAAAAAGTGCAACGTTGCAATTAAAAAAAAGAAGAAAAAAGAGGTATTGGAAACCAAAAAAGAGCCGGCTGCAGAAGCAGTGGATTCTGTGATTGAAAACACGGAATTGACTGATAAACAGCGGCTTTTTTGTGTCCATTATATTCGGTGTTTTAATGCCACGAAGGCGTATCAGAAAGCTTTTGGAACAGATTATTACACTGCTGCAACGTGCGGCAGCAGAATGTTAAGAAATGTTAAGGTAAAAGAGGAGATAGAAATGCTGAAACAGGAACGTCTCAATAGAGAATTTTTATCTGAGTCAGACATCTTTCAAAAATATATGGACATTGCTTTTGCTGATATAACAGACTACGTCGAATTTGGGCAGAAACAGGTTCAGGTAATGTCTATGCATGGACCGGTATTTACGAAGGATCCCGACACAGGAGAAAAGAACCCACTTATGGAGACAGTAAATGCTGTCTCTTTCAGGGAATCATCAGATGTAGATGGAACAATTATATCCGAAGTAAAACAAGGAAAAGACGGCGCCAGCATCAAGCTTGCAGACCGTATGAAAGCCCTGCAGTGGCTATCAGAACATATGGGAATTGCCACAGAAGAGCAGAAGGCTAAAATTGAAATGATGAGAGTCAAAACAGCAGGAGCAGCCGGAAATGCAAACGAAGTGGTAGATGATTGGATTGAAGCCGTGACAGAAGCAGGGAATGGAAAATCAGATAATGAATGAGCAAAAGAATGTCCTGCTGCCGGATCGCCGGAACCAGCGGAGGGAATTTTTTAAAAAGAGAATTCCTGTATATCGAGACGATCCGGTATTATTTGCCAGAGAAGTGCTTGGGTTTGAACCAGATAAATGGCAAAAAGAAGCGTTGGTGGATTTAGCCCAAAGCCCGAAAGTGACAATCCGTTCCGGACAGGGAGTCGGAAAGACAGGTATAGAGGCAGTTGCTTTTCTGTGGTTTATTACATGTTTTCCCTATCCGCGTGTGGTTGCTACTGCACCCACAAAACAGCAGCTCCATGATGTATTATGGAGCGAAATTGATAAGTGGATGGCGTGTTCGGAATTGCTCCATGAACTTTTAAAATGGACAAAGACGTATGTCTACATGAAAGGACAGGAAAAACGGTGGTTTGGAGTGGCCAGAACAGCCACAAAACCGGAAAACATGCAGGGCTTCCACGAAGACAATATGCTTTTTATTGTAGACGAAGCCTCAGGCGTTGCGGATCTGATTATGGAAGCAATCCTGGGAACTTTGTCCGGCTCCAACAATAAGCTCCTGATGTGCGGAAATCCCACAAGAACTTCTGGTACTTTTTATGATTCTCATACGCGAGATCAGGGATTATATAAATGCCATACAGTATCTTCTATGGACAGTACAAGAACAAATAAACAGAACATAGAGGCATTGATAAAAAAATATGGTTGGGATTCCAATGTAGTTCGTGTCCGTGTCCGTGGAGAATTTCCAAATCAGGAAGATGATGTTTTTATTGGAATAGACCTGATTGAAGCCTGCGGAAGTAAAATGTATCAGCTTCCGGAAACACTGCAGCACCCACAGATTATATTCGGTGTGGACGTAGCAAGGTTCGGAGACGATGAAACCATTATTTACCGTAATGCCAAAGGAAAACTGAAAATCGTGGCAAAACACAGAGGGCAGGACCTTATGAGTACGGTCGGATATGTGGTCAAAGAGTATAAAAAAGCAGTACGGGAGTTTCCCGGTTACATAGGAAGGATTTACATAAACATAGACGATACTGGTCTTGGAGGCGGCGTGACAGACCGTCTGAAAGAAATTAAAAGAGAGCAGCATTTGACGAGAATGTTCGTTATTCCCATTAATGCGGCTGAGAAAATAGAGACAGATACTTATGCGGGGAAAGAGGCAGCAGAGCATTACAATAATCTTACAACACATATGTGGGCAGAGTTGAGAGAGCTTTTGGAAAATAAGGAAATTGAGATTGAAGATGACAGTGAGACGTTCGCACAGTTGTCTTCGAGAAAATATAGAATGGCAAGCAACGGGAAGCTGGAGCTTGAAAGAAAAGAAGACATGAAGAAGAGGGGGCTGGATTCGCCGGACCGGGCGGACGCTGCTGCCCTTTCTGTATATCTTGGAAAAATTAAGAAATATACAGGAACTGCTCCAAGTAAGAAAGCGACAGATGCACTTAGAAAAGAAAATTACTGGGGTAAATAAGAGGTGAAAGGTTATGAAGGAATACGGGCGCATCGGACAGAATCGATGGGAAGGCGTCTTTTCGGAGGAGTTTCTTCCGGAATTAAGTGGGATCCGTGGAATAAAAGTATACCGGGAAATGGAACGGAATGACGATACGGTGGGAGCAATCCTGTTTGCCATCAAAATGCTTGTCCGTCATGCTGCCTGGAATATAGAACCCGGAGGAAATTCCGCAAAGGATAAAGAGGCAGCAGAGTTTGTAAAACAGTGTATGCATGATATGCAGAGTACCTGGACAGATACAATTTCTGAAATCTTATCCTTTTTACCATATGGCTGGAGCTTCCATGAAATTGTTTATAAACGGAGAAATGGAAAATCCGCAAATCGTAACTTAAACAGTAAGTATACAGACGGATTGATCGGCTGGCAGAAACTCCCTATCCGTGCACAGGATACGCTTTTCAGGTGGGAATATGACGATAAAGACAACCTTCTGGGAATGACACAGATGCCGCCGCCGGATTACGGATTATTAACGATCCCGATCCAGAAAGGGCTTTTGTTCCGGACGGAATCTACAAAAGATAAACCGGAGGGAAGGAGTATTCTTAGAAATTCTTACAGAAGCTGGTATTTCAAGAGACGCATACAGGAAATCGAAGCCATAGGCATAGAGAGGGATCTGGCAGGGCTCCCTGTTATGACCGGACCGCCGGGCCTGGATTTGTGGGATAAAGAAGACGAAGAGGCAGCTGAAGTGTATTCTGCTATGGTAGCAATGGTGAAAAATATCCGCAGAAATGAGTACGAGGGCGTTGTCCTTCCTGACGGATATAAGCTGGAACTTCTGAGCACAGGAGGAACACGGCAATTTGATACCAATGCTATTATCCAGAGATACAATACCAGTATCGCTATGACGGTTCTGGCCGATTTTATGATGCTTGGGCATCAGCAGGTAGGGAGCTTTGCTTTGAGTTCTGATAAAACAGAGCTTTTTTCCGTGGCGATCGGAGCATATCTGGATATTATCTGTGAGACCTTTAACAGTCAGGGGATACCGGCACTCATAGATATTAATGGAAAACATTTTGAAGGGATTACAGATTATCCCAAAATGGTACATGGGGAAATAGAAGATGTAGATATTTCCAAGCTCGCCGCTTACATAAAAGATATGACAGGCGTGGGAATCCTGATTCCAGATGAGGCGCTGGAAGACCATGTAAGGCAGATTGCAAATCTTCCGGAAAGGACAAATGACAGGACGGATTCCAGAGAAAGGGATCCGGAACGGGAAAAGCAGCGCAGGCAGCCGGAAATTGCGCCGGCGCAAAAAGAAGAGGAATTTCAGGAGGAAGAAATAGAAGCAGCCAAGAGACGGCTGGGAAGGGATTGATATGGCATTCCGTTTTATGAAACCCAAAAGCCGGGCAAGACCCATTAAAAAAAGCGAAGAATCGCAGGACGTACTGGATAAACTTCAGGAATATCTTGATTCTGCTTTAGAGGAACCTGTTCGCTTCCTGGTAAGATTTTGGAGAGACCAGGCAGCAGTGATCACATATAAGGAACTCCGGAGGATCGCGGTAGATGAAGAAGCGCCAGAGTCCATTATGGAAACATGGCGTCAGGATTACTCAAAGCTTATAGCTGAGAAAGTAACTCCTGTATGGGAAGAGGCAGTGGTAGCCGGAATCCGTTCTAATTCGGTTTTAACGGGAATGGATTTTGATACAGGGGAATTGGCGCGGGATTGGATTGTAAACCGGAGTGCACAGCTTATTACCAGAATGACAGAGGAACAGCGAGAGGCAATTCGATATATTCTCGGAGAATCTGTCACTTACAAAATGGGGGCGGATGAAACTGCTCGTTATATACGTCCTGTAATAGGGCTTACCAGACCACAGACAGAGGCGAATATAAAATATTACAACAATGTAAAGGAACAGTTGGCAACAGACCACCCAAGAATGAAGCCGGAATCCATAGAACAGAAGGCAAGGGAGGCGGCTGCGAAATATGCGTCCAAACAGCATCGAACACGCGCAGATACTATAGCCAGAACGGAAATCATTACTGCGTACCACGAAGGCAATGACAGAGGGGTACGGGAATGTATCCGTGATGGAAGGCTTCCGAAAATGAAAAAAGTATGGTCTACTTCCTTAGACGATGGTGTTTGTTATTCCTGCCGTGCCCTGGAAGGGGTAGAACTGGATATGGACGGAGAATTTTCGGCGAAGTCTGGAAGAAGAATCGTTACAACTTCCATTCCTCCGCTGCACCCGCGGTGTGCGTGCGCGGTAAAATATGTTGAATCTAGCGAAAAAGATGGTATAATGAAATTACCAAGATACGAAGAAGCTGTGATACCTGAAGCGAAGTTTAACAAATACGCATTAAATCCGGACGGAGATGCAAATAAAGCCCGTGCTTTCAAGGAAGCATTGGGATACGATATGTCAAATTATAAGGATTTGATAGAAAATATCCGGGAAAATCTGCCGAAATTTGAAGCAAAAGAAAAGGGAGATTCTGGATTTGGAATGAGGTATGAAGTAAAAATGCAGCTTACAGGACCTAACGGAAAGACAGCTGATGTATTAACCGCATGGATTAATGATAAAAACTCAACAGAAATGAGACTAACATCAGCATACATTGATAAGAGGTGACAAGCAATGTTTGAAATGTTTGATAAAGTTTTACTAAAAAGTGGAGAAACAGCGTATATTGTTGAAATTTTCAATGATGGGGAAGCATATGAAATGGACATTACTAAGAAAGATGGAAGAACGGTAACAGATACAGTTTGGCCAGATCAGATTGAAAAAAAACTGTCTTAAATCCAAGAGAGATAGACTGTTTGCCGAAGGAGGTGCTGGAATATTATGGTAATCTTAAAAAATATAAAAAAGACAAATGAATATATTTCGGCAGCATATTATCCAGAAGGAAAAGAACCGGAAGGTTTTATGAAAATTAGTTTGCTTGATAAAGAGGTTATGGAGCATAAAAATGTAAATTCACTTGTTGCAGTACATGTTCGATCTGAATTGAGGCGTCTTGCAAAAATTGAGAATCCTCCAGAAGAAAAAATAGTATTGTGGTACTGATACCATCATTCAGAAATGTTTGGTGGTATTTTTATACTCATTTTTAGGAGATACGCTATGAAGAGATTTAGAGATATGATTACCCATATACCGGAATCTGAAAATCAGGTATATAAGAACCGCTTTAAAATCCACAAGCGGGACGATGAAAAGATGCTGGCTTTTGGCTGGGCGAGCATTTCCCTTACAGAAGAAGGGGAACAGCTTGAGGACTGGCAGCAGGATATGATAGATCCGGAGGAACTGGAACAGGCGGCCTACCGTTTTGTGGAGTTCTACCGCGAAGGTGGGGAGATGCACCAGCGCGGCGGAGCAGCAGTACTGGTAGAAAGCGTGGTCTTTACTGAGGAAAAAATGAAAGCAATGGGAATCCCGGAAGGAATGCTTCCTGTAGGCTGGTGGATTGGATTTAAGGTGACAGACCCGGAAGTATGGGAAAAGGTAAAAGATGGAACATACAGTATGTTTTCCATAGAAGGAGAAGCAGTCAGAGAAGAAGTGTAATCTTAAATAGCAGGTAATCAGAACATCTATCCAGGCGGTAGGTGTTCTTTTTATACAAAAAAATGAAAGGAGGATGAAAATTGGCACAGAAATTAAAAAATCTGCGAGTGAGAAAAGTAGATTTTGTAGATGAAGGTGCAAACCAGAGGGCAGATATTAAGCTATTAAAGAATAAGCAGGGTGAAGGAGTTTCAGATGTAGATTCCATTGCCGGAAAAGTTGCGGAAAAGATTATGCATCTGTTTAAAAGCCAGAAGAAGGTTGAAAAAAAGGCAGTCGGCTTTGAAGAGGAGCTGAATGG
>UQJE01000079.1 GCA_900541345.1 uncultured Blautia sp. | reverse complement strand
TGTTCCAAAAGAGAGAAGAAAGCCAACCGGTTTTCTGAAAATCAAAGGAGCGGCGGAAAATAATCTTAAAAATGTTGATGTAGACATTCCCCTTGGGGTAATGACCTGCATTACAGGTGTATCCGGTTCAGGAAAAAGTTCACTGATCAATGAGATTCTTTATAAGCGCCTTGCAAGGGATTTAAACAGAGCGAGAATTATTCCGGGAAAGCATAAAGACATTGTGGGAGTGGAGCAGCTTGACAAGGTAATTGACATAGACCAGTCTCCGATTGGAAGAACTCCACGCTCTAATCCTGCTACGTATACAGGTGTATTTGACCAGATTCGAGATCTTTTTGCGGCAACTGCAGATGCAAAGGCAAAAGGTTATAAAAAGGGACGTTTCAGTTTCAATGTAAAAGGCGGACGGTGTGAAGCCTGCAGCGGAGACGGTATTATAAAGATAGAAATGCACTTTTTGCCGGATGTGTACGTTCCCTGTGAGGTGTGTAAAGGGAAACGATACAACAGAGAAACGCTGGAAGTAAAATATAAGGATAAAAGTATTTACGATGTTCTGAATATGACGGTAGAGGAGGCACTTTCCTTCTTTGAAAACATTCCGTCTATCCGAAGAAAAATAGAGACGCTTTACGATGTGGGACTTTCCTACATTCGTCTTGGACAACCATCTACCACCCTTTCCGGAGGAGAGGCACAGAGAATTAAGCTGGCAACAGAGCTCAGCAAGCGCAGTACTGGGAAAACCATTTATATTTTGGACGAGCCTACAACAGGGCTGCATTTTGCAGATGTGCATAAGCTCATTGAAATTTTAAAGCGGCTTTCCGAGGGTGGAAATACAGTTGTTGTAATTGAGCATAATCTTGATGTGATTAAGACGGCCGATTATATTATTGATATTGGTCCGGAAGGCGGCGACAGAGGCGGCACGGTCATTGCAAAGGGTACACCGGAAGAAGTAGCAGCGAATCCGTCTTCTTACACAGGACAGTATGTAAAGAAATATCTGACAAAATAAAAGAGAGAAAGAGACTCTGAAAAGTTCATAAAATTCGGAAGGCAGCTCTTTTCATTTTCCGGGAATTCTGGTATCATTAAGTGACGTACTTGATAAAAGATAAGAAATAGCTGTACGAGTACACAGTTACAGAGAGGAAAAGAAATGCCGGCAAGTGATATTGGAATTGATATAGGAACAAGAAACAGTCTTGTTTATTCCACAGGAAAGGGAATTGTTCTTCAGGAGCCTTCCGTTGTGGTATATGATAAAAACACAGAGAAAATCCGTGCCATTGGCGAGGAAGCGCGTCAGATGGCATCTCACGCAAATTCAAATATGGAAGTGATCTGGCCTGTGCGCCAGGGTGTGATTGCAGACTATAATGTGTTGGAAAAAATGCTGAAATTTTTCGTGGCAAAGGCTATGGGACCAAGGGCTTTTCGAAAGCCGCGCATCAGTATCTGCGTTCCGAGTGGGATTACAGAGATTGAGAGAAAAGCAGTGGAGGAAGCCACATACCAGTCAGGCGCAAGAAGAGTGTATCTTGCAGAAGAACCGATTGCTGCAGCTATTGGTGCCGGGGTAGATATTTCAAAGCCTTTTGGAAATCTGATTGTGGACATTGGGGCAGGAACAACAGATGTTGCTGTAATATCCATTGGAGGTGTTGTGGTATCAGCATCTGTGAAGGTGGCGGGCGATAATTTTAATCAGGCGATCATGCGGTATGTGAGAGAAAAGCACAGTCTTTTTATAGGAGAAGATACGGCTGAAAAAATTAAAATTCAGATTGGAACAGCCTGCGAGGAGGCCGACCCCAGAACAATGGAAGTGAAGGGGCGAAATGTCATTACCGGTCTTCCGAAAATGACGACTCTGACCTCAGAGGAAATCCGTGTGGCTTTAAAAGATGCCACAGGACAGATTGTGGAGGCAGTTCATGGAGTTCTGGAGAAAACACCGCCGGAGTTGGCAGCAGATATTGTGGACAGAGGAATCGTTCTTACAGGTGGAGGCGCGCTGCTTCATGGAATGGATACGCTGATAGAACAGAAGACAGGTGTCAATACGCTGACTGTTCAGGATGCAATGCTGGTGGCAGCTGTAGGAACAGGAAAATACGCAGATGTAATGGCAAAAATGGAGTAAAAACAGAAGAGGTGCTGCCACGCAGCACCTTTTCTCTATCACGGGAGCAAAAGAATGAGCGAAACAGTAACAGGATACATAGACCATATTATTTTCCGAAATGACCAGAACGGTTATACGGTAATGGTTCTGAAACAGACAGGGGAGGAAGAGCTTACTTGTGTGGGAACTTTTCCGGATATATCGCAGGGGGCAACGATTGAGGCTTCGGGAAGTTATATCCACCACCCTGTATATGGAAAACAGTTTCAGATTGCCTCTTTTACAGAAAAGATGCCGGAGGACTCTCTTGCAATGGAACGCTATCTTGGTTCAGGCGCCATTAAGGGAATCGGAGCCGCTCTTGCAGCGAGAATTGTGAGGCGTTTTGGGGAAGATACCCTGCGGATCGTGGAGGAAGAACCGGAAAGACTGGCAGAGATCAAAGGAATCAGTGAAAAAAAGGCAAGAGAGATTGCTGCGCAGGTGACGGAGAAGGCTGATATGCGAAGAGCAATGATTTTTCTTCAGAAATATGGGATTTCCCTGAATCTTGGGGCGAAAATTTATCAGAAATACGGGCAGTCTCTCTATAATGTTCTCCAGGAGAACCCATATCGTCTGGCAGAAGATATAAGCGGAGTGGGATTTAAAATTGCAGACGAAATTGCAGGCAGGATTGGAATCCAGGCAGATTCAGATTACAGAATTCGAAGCGGAATGTTGTATGTTTTATTGCAGGCATCGGGAGAAGGCCATATTTATCTTCCAAAGGAAGAATTGTTCCGAAGAGCGGCATCTCTTCTTCAGGTGGATATTTCCTATATGGAAAAGCATCTTATGGATATGGCGATCGACAGAAAGGTTGTTGTAAAAGAAAGAGAAAAAGAAACTATTGTGTATCCGAGCCAGCATTATTATCTGGAGCTGAATACAGCGAGAATGCTGTGTGAACTGAATGTTGCCTGTCCGGAAGATGAAAAAAGCACAGAAAAGAGAATTGCCCAGATTGAAAAAGAAACGGATACCGTTCTCGATGAAATGCAGAAAACAGCGGTGCGGGAAGCTGCGTCCAACGGTCTTTTTGTTTTGACAGGAGGGCCGGGAACTGGAAAAACAACAACAATCAATGCAATTATCCGTTTTTTTGAAAGCGAAGGTGCGGAGCTTCGTCTGGCAGCGCCTACAGGAAGAGCGGCAAAGAGAATGACAGAAGCAACAGGATATGAGGCACAGACCATTCATCGGCTTCTGGAGCTTTCCGGAATGCCGGAGGAAGAGAGAGAAGGACAGGCAGTGCAGTTTGAAAGAAATGCACAGAATCCCCTTGAGGCAGATGTGATTATCATAGATGAAATGTCTATGGTAGATATTTTTCTTATGCACTCTCTTCTTCTTGCAGTCACCGCAGGGACAAGACTGGTTCTTGTAGGAGATGAAAATCAGCTTCCCAGTGTAGGACCGGGAAACGTACTTCGGGATATTATTCGAAGTGAAAGCTTCCCTGTTGTGGAACTTAAAAAGATTTTCCGTCAGGCATCGGAGAGTGATATTGTCGTAAATGCCCATAAAATCAACAGAGGAGAACAGGTAATTCCTGATAATAAGAGCCGGGACTTCTTTTTCTTAAAGCGGTATGACGCAGATATTATTATCCGCGTTGTGATTGCTCTCATTCAGGAAAAAATGCCCCGCTATGTACAGGCAAAGCCTTTTGATATTCAGGTTCTTACGCCTATGAGGAAAGGACTTCTGGGAGTGGAGCGGCTGAATCAGATTCTGCAGCGGTACTTAAATCCTCCGGAAAACGGAAAAAAGGAGAGAGAACTGGGAGGACAGCTTTTCCGACAGGGAGATAAGGTGATGCAGGTGAAAAATAATTACCAGCTTGAGTGGGAAGTGCGTGGAAAATACGGCATTCCTGTGGAAAAAGGGGTTGGGGTGTTTAACGGAGATACAGGGATTCTTACAGAAATCAACGAATTTGCAGAGACGGCTACAGTGGAATTTGAAGATGGAAGATGTGCGGAATATTCTTTTAAACAAATGGAAGAGCTGGAACTTGCCTATGCGATTACCATTCATAAATCTCAGGGTTCGGAGTATCCGGCAGTAGTGATTCCACTTCTTTCCGGTCCCCAGATGCTTTTAAACAGAAATCTTCTTTATACCGCAGTGACAAGGGCACGTAAATGTGTGACAATTGTGGGAAGTGAGGAGACATTTGGAGAAATGATACGCAATGAAAAACAACAGAGAAGATACAGCTCCCTTGATGTGAGGATACGGGAGTTAAGTCAGGAAGAAGAGAGCGCAGTCGGGGAGAAAGGACGCGTTTGAGAGCTGAAAATTTTTTGAATCTTTTATATCCGAGATGTTGTCCCCTCTGTCATGAAATTTTGAGGGAACAGAAGCGTCTGCTCTGTCCGGAGTGCGAGAAAAAAATCCGTCCTGTTTCCGGGGCAAGGTGTATGAAATGCGGCAGGCAGGTGGATAAGGAAGCAGAATACTGCAGAGATTGTGGAAAAAGAAAGAGAAATTTCACGCAGGGAAAAGGAATTTTTCCCTATGATGATATGTGGAAGCTTTCGATTGAAAAATATAAGTATTACGGTTGCAGAGAATATGGGAAATTTTATGCAGAAGCGATGCTTCTTTTTGGGGAGAAAAATATTATAAGATGGAAACCGGACAGGCTTATACCGGTTCCTCTTCACAGAAAAAAAGAGCGGAGGCGCGGTTTTAATCAGTCGGCATATATTGCAGAACAGCTTTCACTTCTCACAGGGATTCCCTGTGACGGGGAGATTGTAAAGAAGTGTCGAAATACAAAATCACAGAAAAAGCTGAATGCGCAGGAGAGAAGAAATAATCTGAAAAATGCATTTATTATCCGGAAAAATGTAAAAGATCTTACTCTGCTTATTATTGATGACGTCTATACAACAGGAAGCACAATGGATGAGATTTCTGCCTGCCTTATGGCTGGCGGGGCAAAAAAGGTATACTTTCTTACACTGTGTATGGGAAATCCTTAAGAATGTTAAGGATTTCCCGAAAAGGTTGGGAAAAATACTTTTCATAGGTAGGGATATATGTTACAATTAATCTATATGGTTAAATATAAGGAGTTTGTCTATGTTAAATGAAGAAAAAGTAAAGATAATGACAGAACTTGCCATGTACGAGGAGGGAGAAGGTAAGAAATATCTTCCTGTGAGCAGATATTACAGAAGCGATTATATCGGTCTGGCTCTTATTAAGAATTTCTTTCTTGTGACAATCGGATATGGATTGATTCTGGCAGGACTTGCAGCATATTTTGCAGAATATCTCATGAACAACATCCATAAAATGAACCTGGTAAATCTTGGTATTTATGTGATTCTGGGCTATGTGGCGCTTCTTATTTTTTATTCTTTTCTCACATATGTTCAGTATTCCGTCCGGTATCATCGTGCAAAGAAAAGTGTGAAAAACTATTATATAGGACTCACGAAGCTTGAGAAAATGTACGACCGGGAAGAAAAGAAAACAGCAGGACGCACAAAAGCGGGAGGTTACAGAAAATGACAGCATTACTGGAATTAAAACAGAAAATCAAGAACCTTTACGGGCAGTACGAAATCTATCTTCTGCCGGTTATTAAATTTGCAGTTGCTCTTGTGTATTTTATCTGGATCAATGCAAACATGGGATATATGAGTCAGCTGAACAATGTGTTTATCGTACTGATTCTGGCGCTTATCTGTTCCATACTGCCGCCTGGAGTGACTGTTTTTGTAGGCTTTTTGCTTATGGTGGGACATTCCTATGCTCTGGGGATGGAAACAGCGGCATTTATGCTGATTATTATTTTATTTATTGCCGTTCTTTTCCTGAGGTTCAGTGCGGGGCAGAATATCGTGCTTGTGTGTACGCCTCTTTCATTCGGATTCGGAATGCCGGCACTTCTTCCAATTGGAAGCGGGCTTCTTGGAAATGCTTTTTCTGCTTTTCCGGCAGGAAGCGGTGTGATTCTTTATTATGTGATCCGTCTTATTCGAAGCCAGTCACAGCTTCTTGCAAATCCGGAAGTAGAAATGCTTGATAAGCTGAAAATTCTTTCAGACGGACTGATGCAGAACTGGGCAATGTGGATTACACTTGTTGCTTTTGTTGCAGTTATTTTAATTGTAAATCTGATTCGTACACGCTCCTTTGATTTTGCATGGAGAATCGCAATTGTTACAGGAGGAGTGGCATATATTCTGATTATGTTGGGCGGAAGCTTCTTTGTGAGCGTTACCGTATCCATGCCGGTTCTTCTCATACAGACACTTCTTTCTGTTGTAGTGGGGATCGTTCTGGAATTTTTTGTATTCGGAGGAGAGTATACACGTACAGAACGTCTGGAGTATGAAGACGATGAATATTATTATTATGTGAAGGCTGTGCCAAAGGCTTCAGTCACAACTTCTGAAAGAAGTATCAAGAAAATCACAGCGCAGCCTGTAAAAGAAGAGAAAAAAGCAGAGGAAGACGTAGTATCCTATGCAAATCCTATTTTTCAGGAAGACGGGAAAAAAAAGGCGGCTCCAAAATCTGCCGCACCGGTTTCCGGAGAAAAAGCAGATGAAGTAGATTTTGAGAAGAAGCTGGAAGAATCCCTGAAGGATTTATAAAAAGGGGAGCAGCTGCTTCAGAATAAAAAAGAGACAATAGAAAGGAGAGCACCATGGAAAGCATTTCATCCATACTGTCAGGATTTTTGTCAAAAGTATCTCTTCCCAGTGTAGGCGTGATCGATGTGATAGAAATTTTTCTGATTTCCTTTTTCGTATACCAGTTTATGGTATGGATTAAGTTTACAAGAGCCTATACTTTGTTAAAGGGAATTCTTGTGGTGCTTGCCTTCATTTTTCTTGCCTATATATTTAAAATGAACACAATCCTGTGGATAATCAGTAAGCTGTCTAACGTATTGATTATTGGCGTCATGGTTATTTTCCAGCCGGAGCTTCGAAAAATGCTGGAGCAGCTGGGACAGAAAAAGATCATGGCTACCTTGATTCCCTTTGACACAGGAAAGGAAGTAAAAGAAAGATTTACGGACAAGACCATTAATGAGCTGGTAAAAGCCTGCTTTGACATGGGAGAAGTGAAGACAGGAGCACTGATTGTAATAGAACAGGAAAATCGTCTTTCTGAATATGAAAGAACGGGAATTAATATTGATGCGGTGCTTACAAGTCAGCTCCTTATTAATATTTTTGAACATAATACTCCGCTTCATGACGGAGCGGTAATTGTACGGGGAAACCGTGTGGCGGCAGCAACTTGTTATCTTCCTCTTTCCGATAACATGGAATTGAGTAAACAGCTTGGAACACGGCACAGAGCCGGTGTGGGCATCAGTGAAGTCAGCGATTCTCTTACAATTATTGTTTCAGAAGAAACAGGAAATGTTTCCATTGCACAGGGAGGCAGACTGACACGCTGTACGAACAGTGCTGCTCTTCGTTCCGCTCTTGTAAAGGCACAGAATAAAACAGTAGTTGAAAATGGCAAGCTGCGCCATTTACTGAAAGGGAGAGTGAAGCATGAAGACAAAACGACCAAATAACTTTCCTTTAAAGATTATGTCACTTGCGGTGGCGATTCTTGTATGGCTTATCGTAGTCAATGTAGATAATCCTGTAATCAGCAAAACGTATATTATTTCCAATGTGGAGCTGATCAACAAGCAGTATATTGAAGATACGGATAAGGTGTGTATGCGTGATGATGAGCAGACGCCCGTTCGCGTTACCATTAAGGCAGAGCGGAAAACACTAAGCCGGATAACTGCGGAAAATATTCAGGCTGTTGCAGATGCACAGCAGGCAGTAAGTCTTGAGACAAATCCGGTTATGATTCCCATAAGCGTTACCTGCCCGGGAATCAGTCAGAACAATATTTCTGTACAGCCTCAGAACATGAGTGTCCGTCTGGAGGACAGAGCGACAGCCGAGTTTATGGTGACAGTCAACAGCGGAGAGGGAATGCCGGGAAAAGGTTATGAAATCGGTTCTCAGATTGTAAGTCCGGAGAAAGTCAGAATTACAGGACCAAAGTCCATGATTAATAAAATAGATAAGGTAATAGCAAATGTAGATGTAAACGGAATTACAGAGGATACTACAGATACAGAAAACCTTACGATCATCGATAAAAATCAGGAGCAGCTTTCAGAGGATTCCATGAAGTACATTGGAATGGATAATGCGAAGGCAACTGTAACTACGAAACTGTGGAAGGTTCGTGCCGGCGTTAAGATTAATGTGAATTATAAAGGCGAGCCGGCGGATGGTTATGTAGTGGACAGCGCAGTGACTGTTCCAGAGACGGTCAGTGTGGCAGGAAGTGAGGAAGCTCTGGATGAACTGAAAGTCATGGGAAATACAATATGGGTACAAGATGAGAAAAGTGTGGACATCAGCGGAGCAAAAAATGATGTGGAAGAGAAGGTCAATATTTCGGAGCTTCTCTCAGAAGGGCTGAAGCTCACAAGCGGCTCCAGTGAAGAAGTCTGGGTCAATATCAGAGTTCTTCCGGAAGGGGGCAAAATCTTTACCATTCCGGCGACAAAGGATAGCGTTCGGTTTAAAAACAAGGCGGACAATCTTCAGGTATCTTTTGAAATAGATAAGATGGAAGTGCGAGTTAAGGCAGTGGACGGAAATATAGAGGCATTGAGCAATGATGACATTAAAGCGTCCATCGACTTATCTGATAAAGAAGAAGGAAGCTATGAAGTTCCTGTTAAAATTACTCTTCCCAAAGGCTATGAACTGATAGAGGATGTAAAGACAGAAATAAAGGTTTCCAAAGTTTCTACAATTGCAGAAGAAAAATAATAACTAAGGGGAGAAAAAAATGACAAGCCAGAAAGTGACAGTGAAAAATCCTACTGGGCTTCACTTGCGGCCAGCAGGGATTCTTTGTAAAGAAGCAATGAAATATAAATCTTTGATCACCTTTACTTTTGACGGCGGAACGGCCAATGCCAAAAGTGTTCTCAGTGTTCTGGGGGCCTGTGTAAAGTGTGGAGATGAGATTGAGCTTGTCTGTGAGGGGGCAGATGAGGAGACTGCGCTTCAGGCGCTTGTATCTGCCATTGAAAGCGGACTTGGAGAGTAAGAGAAATATGTATTTATTATAAAAGGAGGAGCACATATGAAGAAAAAAGTGGTAGCAGCCGTTTTAAGTTTTACCATGTGTATGTCTATGGTAGTGCAGACAGGGGCGTCGGCATTAAGTGACGGCGTTTCAGACGGTGTGGTGGGAGATGCTGTAGTTGCAGAACCGTTTGAGTCGGAAGAAGAACTTCCGGAAGAACCGGAAACACCGGAAATTTCGGAAGAAAATCAGGGCGACAATCTGGAGATTCCGGAAACCACTGTGACACCGGAAGCAACAGTAACTCCGGAAGCAACCGTGACACCGGAAGTGACTGTGACACCGGAAGTGACTGTGACACCCGAGACAGATTCCTCGGTGCCGCAGGATGACCTTCTCTCGTCAGGAGAGGGTTCAGCAGATGTACCGGAAATCGGAAATACAGCGGATGTACCTGTAGGAGAAGCTGCAGCTTCTGTTACAGTAGGACCGGAATACTGGGTGAAAGTTCCTCAGGGTTGGAAGCTTGTGAAAAAGATGAGTTCTCCGGAAGAGAAACCAGTTGCTGCCCAGCTGACAGATGAAGCAATAACAGAGGGAGAGATGCTTTCAGATGTACTTCCAATGGAAGAAGTTCCAACAGAAGAGACCGTGCAGAGTGAAACTGTGCAGCAGCCGTTGGCTGGTGCCGGTGTTGGAATGGGCGCAGACGGAACAAGTACAGCAGAGGCAGCAGAGGGAAGAGAGTTTTATAAAGCGGCAGATGGTTTGATTCGTGTTACTACAAAATCAGTAAAGGGAGAAAATACAGGATATTATTTCTTTGATGAAAACGGTGTGATGGTAACTGGTAAAAAAACAGTGAAGACAGGAACACCGGGATTTTCAAAAGCGAGTGAGTTCTATTTTACTGAGGAAAGCACAGCAGAGCTTTATAAAGAGTATACAGGAGTTTCCAAAACCCCGGTTACTTCTAATATTGGTGTTCAGAAGAAGAACTACTGGCTCTACCAGAATAATAAGTTTCGTTTTTACGGTGCAGATGGCGCAAATGTCAGCATAAAAGAGTTAAATGATAAATATAAAGATCCTGGTTATATGGAAATTAACGGTGCATATTATGCGTTAGCAGACGATGGAACACCGAGAACAGGATTTATCGGTATAAACGGATCCAAATATTTCTTTGATCCGGAGAGTGAAATTCCGGGACAGATGTTTATGGGCGGCTGGCGCTGCATGGGTACAAACAGCAAAGGGGAAAAATGGATTTACTTTAACAGAAGCAACAAGGGAAAAGATAAAGGAAAAGCTATTATCCATAAAGGAAATATTGCAATTACCGTAAATCCAAAGAGCAATTCCCATAAATATCTTCTGGATCACAATGGCTATATTTTAAAGAACAGAAGAACAAAATGTGTAGACGGTGCATGGTATGGTTCTGATTCCCAGGGACGTATTGTAAAAGACAGGCTGGTGCGCTACGGAAATTGCCGTTACTATTTTACAAAGAACGGAAAACAGGTAGGCTGGAAGAATATGTGGAAACAGTGTCCGACTTCAGGAGGATCAAAGTATTTTTACTTTGGAAGTACACCGGGACGTGTTTCAGAGAAAAAGGGCTGGCAGAAAGTAACATGGCCGTCAGGAAA
>UQJE01000078.1 GCA_900541345.1 uncultured Blautia sp. | reverse complement strand
ACGCATATACCATATCCTCGGTGGATTTTTTCCTACCCAACAAGACAACCGTCTCAACATGCACAGTCCCACCGAACTGATCCACAGGACAAACCTTCCTAAGCTCATATCCTCTTTCGCAAAGATATTTCAAATCTCTTGCAAGTGTAGCGGAATCACAGCTTACATACACAATCCGCTTCGGCTGCATTTCTATCATTGTAGCAAGCAGGGATTCCTCGCACCCCTTTCTTGGCGGATCCACTACAATCACATCCGCATAAATACCATTCTTTTTGTATTCTGCCGGAAGAACTTCCTCTGCTTTTCCCACGAAAAACTCTACATTTTCAATGCTGTTTAATCGTGCATTATCGTTTGCATTTTCAATGGCTGCCGGAATAATTTCCACAC
The DNA here is from genome assembly GCA_900541345.1 of uncultured Blautia sp. Classification (GTDB taxonomy): domain Bacteria; phylum Bacillota; class Clostridia; order Lachnospirales; family Lachnospiraceae; genus Blautia_A. The sequence goes on along the minus strand of UQJE01000078.1, from coordinate 10,567 downwards.
CGCGGACAAACTTTGCCTTCTGGGCAAGAAAAAGAGAAATTGTTCCGATGCCGCAGTAAAGGTCCCATACTGTTTCCTCGCCGTGAAGGTCTGCGTACTCCAAAGCTTTGCTGTAAAGCTTTCCTGTCTGAAGCGGGTTGACCTGGAAAAAGGAAAGTGGAGAAATCTGGTAGGAAATATCTCCTATCTTATCTGTAATGTAGGGTTTGCCCCAGAGAAGTCTGATTTCCTCTCCAAGAATTACGTTGCTTCGCTTTTTATTCACATTGATAGTAATACTTGTCATTCCCGGAATTTCAAGAAGATGCTCGATCAGTGTCTCTTTTTGCGGAATGGAGCTTCCATTTAAAACAAGACACACCATCACCTCTCCTGTAAAAAAGCCGTATCGGATTAAAATATGACGCACAAGTCCCTTCCCTGTCTCTTCGTTATATGGTTCAATTCCGTATGCTTCCATATGTGCGATTACCCGATCGAGAACTTCCTTATTCTGCGAAACTCCCAGAGCGCAGTCTCGATTTTCTATGATGGTGTGGGTCCGTCCTGCATAAAACCCTGTAATAATACGTCCTTCTTTATTTTTCCCGACAGGAAACTGCGCTTTGTTTCGGTAATGATACGGTTCATCCATTCCAATGATCGGCTCCATAGGAAGCTCTGTAAAGCCGCCGATTCGCTCCAGGTGCCCGCGCACCTTTTTTTCTTTAAAAGCAAGCTGCTGCTCATAAGAAAGTGCCTGAAGCTGACAGCCGCCGCACTGACGGGCAAATGCACACTTTGGCTCCGCTCTGTATGGAGACGGTTTTAAAATTTCCATCAGCCTTCCATATCCGTAATTTTTTTTCGCTTTCATAATTTTTGCGGTTACCCTGTCTCCGATGACTGCATCTTTGACAAAAACGGTGAAGCCATCAGCTTTTCCGATACCTTCACCGTCTACTCCGCAATCTTCAATGTCTAATGTAACAATATCGTTTTTGCGGTATTCCATCTGGATTATAAATCTCCTGTTCTTCTTATATTTGATTCAAAAAGGCGGTTATAACCAAGCCACTCCTTTTTCCCTTTGTCTGCTGCAAAAATTTCTGTAAGTGTTTCCATACGGGCATCTGTGTTGTCCGCAAGGTTCAGAGCCACAGCTTCCGCAAGCGCCGGTTTTTTCGGGGAACCGTATTCCAGCTCTCCGTGATGTGCAAGAATGCAGTGAATCAACTGGTTTTCCAGGTCAACCGGAAAATCCGGGATTTCTCTTGCCATATCATGAATCATCTGAGAACCGATTACAATATGACCGAGAAGCTGACCTTCATCTGTATAATCATTAATCGGAAATGGAGAAAGCTCTCTTGTTTTTCCAATATCATGGAGAAGCGCTGCACTGATCAGCAAATCTCTTTTTAATAATGGATAAGCCCCTGCCATGTAGTCACACAGTCTTGAAACACTTAATGTATGCTCCATAAGGCCTCCGATAAATCCGTGATGGACAGTTTTTGCTGCGGAATGTCCTTTAAACACCTGCAAAAACTCTTCATCTTCTACAAAAAGTTTTTTAAGAAGTGCGGACAAATAGGGATTTTTCACACTATGTATCATAGTAAGAAGCTGCGCGTACATATCATCTGTACTGTTTTCACTGACAGGAAGATAATCCGCCGGATTATACTCCCCTTCTCCTGCCTTGCGGGCTCTTTTGATGCTTACCTGCATTGCTCCCGCAAAACTGGTTACATCTCCCATAATATCTACATAGTCAAGAGCGTCAAACTCATCAATTCCAAGAGAATTGGGATCCCATATCTTTGCGTCAATTGTTCCCGTCTTATCCTGCAGGATCACATTTTCATATGGCTTTCCGTTTTTTGTCACAGCGGAACTTTTCTGCTTGCAGAGATAAATCCCACTGATTCTGTCGCCTTCGTGTAATTCATTTATAAAACGCATAATTTTCTGCCTTTCTAAACTGGTATATTTACTGTCTGCCTCAAAAAAGGCAAATGTAAAGCTTTGCTATATAATATAACATATTTTCCTTTTCATTGCCACAGAAATCATGTACAATAGAAATATTGGAATTTCCCACGATTCTATAACAGCATTACAAAGAAACAGGAGATATTATGAATCAAAAAGCATACAAAGCATTAGAGTACAACAAAATTATCGAGCAGCTTACAGAGAAAGCATCTTCCCCTATGGGAAAAGAGCTTTGCCGCAGGCTTTCTCCATTCACAGATATAGAAGAAATCAGAAGACTTCAGACACAGACAAAAGATGCTCTTACTCGCCTCTTCCAAAAAGGAAGCATTTCCTTTGGAAGTGTAAAGGATGTTCGCGGCTCTTTAAAGCGTCTGGAAATCGGCAGCACTCTTGGAATCCCGGAGCTGCTTTCTATATGCAGCCTTCTTGAAAATACAAACCGGGTGAAAGCTTATTCCAGAAATGACAGAAGTGATGCCCTTCCGGATTCTCTTGACGGAATGTTTCAGAACCTGGAGCCTCTCACTCCCCTATCAACGGAAATCCGAAGATGTATCCTCTCAGAAGATGAAATAAGCGACGACGCCAGCAGTACGCTCCGCCAGATTCGCCGCAGCATGAAAATCGTAAACGATAAAATTCACACACAGCTCTCCTCTCTTGTAAACGGAGGTGCACGGAATTATCTTCAAGATGCTGTCATTACCATGCGAAACGGACGCTACTGTATTCCTGTAAAGGCAGAGTATAAAGGACAGGTTCCGGGAATGATCCACGATCAGTCCTCCACAGGCTCCACCCTTTTTATCGAGCCTATGGCAGTTGTAAAATTAAATAATGATATCAGGGAACTGGAGCTTCAGGAACAGAAAGAAATTGAGGTCATTCTTGCGAATTTAAGCGAGCAGACTGCTCTTTCCAGAGAAGAAATCCTCACAGACCTGGAAATTCTCGTACAGCTTGATTTTATTTTCGCAAGAGCTGCACTGGCTATGGATATGAATGCCACCGAACCTATTTTTAATGAAGAAGGCCGCATTCACCTCCGAAAAGCCCGCCATCCACTTATTGACAAGAAAAAAGCTGTTCCCATTGATGTTCGCCTTGGAGAAGATTTCGACCTTCTTGTTGTAACAGGACCAAATACAGGCGGAAAAACGGTATCCTTAAAAACAGTGGGACTGCTCACCATGATGGGACAATCCGGACTTCATATCCCCGCATATGATCGCTCTGAGCTTTCTGTTTTCCATGAAGTTTACGCAGATATTGGAGATGAACAGAGCATTGAACAGTCATTGAGTACTTTTTCTTCTCATATGACAAACGTAGTGTCCTTCCTCAAAAAAGCAGACAATCGCTCTCTTGTTCTCTTCGATGAACTTGGCGCAGGAACTGACCCTACAGAAGGCGCTGCCCTTGCCATTTCCATTCTCTCCCACCTTCATGAGAGAGGCATTCGCACAATGGCAACCACGCATTACAGTGAACTGAAGGTCTACGCGCTTTCCACTCCAGGTGTGGAAAATGCCTGCTGTGAATTTGATGTTGAAACACTTCGCCCCACCTACCGCCTGTTAATCGGTGTTCCGGGGAAAAGTAACGCCTTTGCTATCTCCTCAAAACTAGGACTTCCCGACTACATCATTGAGAAGGCCAAGGAGCAGATAAGCGAGCAGGATGAATCCTTTGAGGATATGCTTTCTTCTCTTGAGCAGAACCGTATTACTCTGGAAAAAGAGCGCGAAGAAGCAGCCCGGTACAAACAGGAAATCGAAACCTTAAAATCCCTGCTGGAATCCAAGCAGGAGAAACTGGATGAGCGGAAAGACCGCATTATCCGTCAGGCAAACGAGGAAGCTCATACCATTTTAAGAGAAGCCAAAGAGTATGCCGACCAGACAATGAAAGCCTTCCATAAATTCCAGAAAGACCACGTAGACACAGCCGCAATGGAACGGGAACGCCAGGCTATCCGCGAACGTATGTCAAAAGCGGAAAAAGGCATGTCTCAGAAAAAAGAAGTAAAAAAACCAAAAAAAGAACTATCTGCAAAAGACCTTTCTCTTGGAGATTCCGTAAAGGTTCTCAGTATGAATCTTACAGGAACTGTAAGCAGCCGTCCCGACTCAAAGGGATATCTCTTCGTGCAGACAGGAATTATCCGTTCCAAAGTACATATTTCTGACCTTGAGCTAGTTGACGAACCGGTTATCAAAACCGCCTCCATGCAGCGCACAGGAGCAGGAAAAATCCGCATGTCAAAGTCTGCCAGCATTTCCACGGAAATCAATCTTCTCGGAAAGACTGTTGACGAAGCAATCGCAGAACTTGACAAATATCTTGACGACGCCTACATCGCACATATGAAGAGTGTGCGCATTGTTCATGGAAAAGGAACCGGCGCTCTCCGAAAAGGTGTCCACAATTATCTGAAACGTCAGAAACATGTGGAATCCTTCCGGCTGGGAGAATTTGGTGAGGGAGATGCCGGAGTAACCATCGTGGAATTCAAAAAATAAGGAGGCATCTTTTTCAATGGTCACCAAACAGAAAATTCTCATCGTTGACGATGACAACAATATTGCAGAACTAATCGCCCTGTATCTTACAAAAGAATGCTTTGAAACCCGGATTGTAAATGACGGAGAGCAGGCCTTAAAAGAAGCGGAAATCTTCCGTCCGAATCTGATTCTCCTGGATCTGATGCTCCCCGGCATGGACGGATACCAGGTCTGCCGGGAGATTCGCCATACTTCAGATGTGCCTATCATAATGCTTTCCGCAAAAGCAGAAACTTTTGACAAGGTTCTCGGACTTGAACTCGGTGCAGACGATTATATTATCAAGCCCTTTGACACAAAAGAACTTGTCGCAAGAGTGCGCGCTGTACTTCGCCGTTTCCAGGTAAAGCCGTCTCCTGAGCCTTCTAACGAAAAATGTGTCAGCTACCCGGATCTTACCATCAATCTCACAAACTATGCTGTCACCTACATGGGCCGCCAAATTGATATGCCTCCTAAAGAGCTGGAGCTTTTATATTTCCTTGCTTCCTCTCCAAACCAGGTATTTACAAGAGAGCAGCTCCTTGACCATATCTGGGGTTATGAATACATTGGAGATACGAGAACAGTAGATGTACATATTAAACGTCTCCGCGAAAAAATAAAGGATCACCCTCACTGGGCAATTGCCACAGTATGGGGGATCGGCTATAAGTTTGAGGTAAAATCCTGATGACGCGCTCTGTTTTTACAAAAGTTTTTATGAACTATATTGCTCTTGGCTTTGTGTGTTTCTTCCTTATTGTTTCCGGAGGTTCTTATCTGGTAGAACTCCGTCTGGAAGAACGTACTGTACAGGAGCTTCAAAAAGAAGTGTCCCATATTGCGGAACATGAAGCTTTTGACTCAGTTGTATCTGCTGAAAATATGAGAGAACTGGAACGCCCCTTAAACGAGATTGCAGAGTTTCAAAGCGCCAGCATATGGATTGCCTCTTCTGACGGAAAAATTCTTTTTGATACGAAAAACAGGAAACAGCTGCCAAATCCGTCCGAGGTTTTAGATACTGCTTCCCGCCTCTCAAAGGAAGGCGCATACGAAATCGGAACCTTCCACAATTTTTTTTCCGTAAAACATCTTACGGTTGTTGCTTCGATTATCCGTGATACCGGAATAAAGGGATATGTGTTCCTTCATTATCCCATGCAGCTTATTTATAATGACAGAAGCACCTTCCAGGAGGTTCTTGTTTTTATGTTCCTTCTTCTGTACGGTGCAGCCATGCTTCTGATCCTTCTGTACCGCTCCCGCATACATAAACCGCTTCAGCAGATTGTAAAGGGAGCTTCTGAATTTGGAAGCGGAAATCTTTCGTATAAGATTCCCATAAAAACAGATGATGAAATGGGGTACCTGGCAAATTCTCTGAATTATATGGCAGATAAATTAAATCGGAACGGAGAATATCAGAGACGCTTTATTTCTAATGTCTCTCATGATTTCCGCTCTCCTCTTACTTCTATTAAGGGATATGTGCAGGCAATGCTGGACGGAACCATTCCTCCTGAGCTCCAGGAGAAATATTTAAAAATTATTGCCTATGAATCCGAACGGCTTGAAAAGCTCACGCGAAGCCTTCTCGCCTTAAATGACCTGGATATAAAAAAAAGACTGATGCATATGCACCGCTTTGACATCAATGAAACGCTTCGCACAACGGCCGCAACCTTTGAAGGAAGCTGTGGGAAACGTAATATTCAGCTTGTTCTTTATCTTACAGGAAAAGAGCTTTTTGTACTGGCAGATATGGAACAAATTCAGCAGGTTATTTATAATCTGCTCGATAATGCCTTAAAATTCAGCAATAACAACTCTTCTATCATATTGGAAACCACGGAAAAAAATGGAAAGGTCTTTGTCTCTGTCAAAGACCACGGCGTTGGAATTCCCAAAGAAAAGCTTTCCAAAATCTGGGAGCGCTTTTATAAGCTGGATACTTCCAGAGGAAAAGACCGTCTCGGAACTGGTCTTGGTCTCTCCATTGTAAAAGAAATTATAAATGCCCACGGGCAAAACATTAATGTTATCAGCACCGTGGGCGTTGGAACAGAATTTATATTTACACTGGAAAAAGCAAAATAATTTAATTTTCAAATGGTCCCCGCAGCATACGGTCCTCTTTTACCAGATAAATTCCTCTTGGCGTTATACGAATTTCCGGAATCACAGGAAGAGCCATAAAGGACAAGGTAATAAACGGATCGAAACCTGTGGGGATTCCCATTTCATGGGCTTTTGGAATCATATCTCCAAGAGCTTCATTTACCTTCTCATAACCAGCATCACTCATAAGCCCCATAACAGGAAGGGGCAGTGTTCTGTAAACCTCTCCATTTTCAACCAGAGTGTATCCTCCCTGAGTCCGCACCAATTCCTGTACTGCAAGAAGCATATCTCTGTCATTATCACCCACAACAATGATATTGTGGGAATCGTGAGAAACGCTGGAAGCAATTGCTCCTCCAGAAAGATGGAAGCCTTTTATAATTCCCAATCCGATTTTTCCTGTATTTTTATGGCGTTCCAGTACTGCAATCTTTTGATATTCTGAATCCGGAGCAAAAATCTTCTCCCCGTTCTCTTCCTTCCACGGAACTTCTTCATAAGAATCCTTCGTTGTGATCTGTCCTTCCTCCATGATAATCACATGTGCCTTTTCTCCAGTGTGAGAAAGGTGAAAATCTTCTTCCTGTACCTTTGCAAGATGTACCGTATTTTTCAGGACAGGCGAGCATGGCTTAATCTCCGGCTTTTCATCCGGTACAATTCTTTTTCCCTTATAATAAACATCCACTACGTTTAAGTCTTCTTCATTATCCAAAACAACAAAATCTGCCTGATATCCCGGAGCAATAGCTCCTATATTTTTCAGTCCGTAACATCTTGCTGCCTGAATAGTTGCCATTTTAAGCGCAGAAGAAAGAGATAATCCAAGGCGCACCGCTCTTTTTACATTATAATTAATATGTCCGTCTTTTCTGATTTCTTCTATATGCTTATCATCTGTACAGAAACAAAAACTTTCTGTATCTGTATGATGCTCCACAATTCCTTTTACAATGGCATCAAGGTTTCTTGCGGCGCTTCCCTCGCGAATCAATACCTGCATTCCGTTTCTGCATTCTTCCATTGCGTATTCATATGTTACACATTCATGGTCCGTGGAAATTCCTGCAAGAGCATACGCGGACAAATCTCCTTTTGAAAGAAACGGAGCATGTCCGTCCCGCACACGATTCTGGAAAAGACTCAGCTTTTCATGCATCGACACACTTCCCTCCACTACGGAAACAGCATCCATCACTTCTCCCAGTCCCAGAATCCTGGAATTCTCAAGGTAACCTTTCATTTTCCCTGCGGTCAGCGTACAGCCATTATCATCTACATGTGTTGCCGGAACACAGGATGGCATCATAACAAATACATTTGCCGGAACTTCTTCCGTCTGATCCAGAATATAATCAATTCCATCTGTACCGGAAACATTTGCAGATTCATGCGGATCTACAATAAAAGTCGTTGTTCCGCACTGAGCAGCCTGACGAATCAGTTCGCCCGGTGTTACAAGAGTTGACTCCAGATGGAGATGACTGTCCACAAAACCAGGGACAAGAAGTTTTCCGTTCATCTCAATTTCTTTCTTCCCCTGATATGTTCCGATTCCCAGCACAATACCGTCTGCTACAGCAACATCCCCATCTATAAATTCACCTGTATGCGCCAGAAACACACGGGCATTTTTAAAAACAAGCTCTGCTTTTTCTATTCCTCTTGCCATTTTGGAATGGATACGATATTTCTCAAGTTCCATAAAGCTCCTCCTTCTATTTTTCTGATTTTTTAATCAAGTATTTTTTATTTTATATCATATTATCATTCTATATCCCAATTTACAAGTACAAAATAAGGACATTTCAAAGAATGTCTCACTTTATCTCTTATTCTTCGTAATAACTGTAGCGGTTTTTTCCCTTTTCTTTACTTTTATATAAAGCCAGGTCTGCTTTTTTTATTGCTTCTCTGTAGCTGAAATTTTCATGTTTTACAAACACAATCCCGGCGCTGCAAGCAAGAGAAATCCCCTGGATTTTTTCCATCTCTTCAAATAGCCTCTTCATTTTTTCGTCCAGAGCCTTCTTTTCCGATGCCCTCTGTACAAAAACAAGAAACTCATCACCTCCGAGACGCCCCAGGAATTCTCCATTTGAAAAGGTATTTTTCAAACTCTCTGCCAGAAGCTTCAAAACTTCGTCTCCTTTTAAATGTCCATATCTGTCATTTATCTGCTTAAAATTATCAAGATCAAGAATTACAAGCGCCCCTTTTCCCTCTGCTCCTGTCTCCAAAATAAAACGTTCCACCTCGTGCATAAAAATATTCCTGTTATACAGCAGCGTGAGCGGATCTCTCTTGGCAGCGCATTCCTGCTCGAGCTCTCTCTTTTTCTGCGCATCAATATCCTTCAAATATAAAAGCGCATATAAATTTTCCGTGTAACGGTCATGAAATACATGAATCACCAATTTCATCCAGCATAACTGTCCTTTTACATATCTGCGAAAACACAGCTTTCGGGTGTGAACTCCTTCTCTGTACATCGCCTTCATGTAAGAGAGACTGAGACACTCTCTGTATGCAGCTTCATCCTCGGAAAATGTAACTTCATGAACCCTCTCATCAATCATTTCCTCTATCTGCTTCCTGTTTTTTGCACGAATCTTTTTATAATCTTTCCATAATCCTCCGGCTTCCACTATATTTCTGCCTTCCACATCAATTTCTGCATAGGCGGCCGTCTCTGAAATCAGAGCTTCATAAAAATATTTTTTCTGCATATACTTCAATTCTATCGTCCGTTCCTGCTCTGCAGGCTCGATTAAAACGGCCACTGTATTTGCATCTTTTCCCTTATTTCCCAAACGTCCTGCCTTCATCTTAAACCAGTCATACTTTTCTTTCTTTGTACGGAGCAATATTTCCACGCCTGATAAATCCGCTGAGGCCTCCCTGTTTTCAAACATACTCTGAAATATTTCTGCAAAATGAGGATGTACAATCTTTCTGTCAATCCAGCATTTCGGAAACCTCTTTTCTCTGATTTCATCTCCTGCCAGCATTTTTCGCTTTGTATGAAAATAAATGGTATGCTTTTTCTCATTATATTCAAATCGTTCATTCTGCAGTCCTCCCGGAAGAAAATCAGGACATACCACACCACTTACATTTCTGTGGTATCCTTCCAGACAAATCATGCCATTTTTATCTTTTATCCTGACAGAAGTACATCTTGCAGTGATTTCGCCCCTCTCCGGGTGATTCCATGTATATTCCACCTGCACGATTTTTCCTGTTTTAACTGCATTCTGCATACCTAGGTCTACGTAATTATAATATCCCTCGCTGATTCTTCCATGCCAGTATTCATAACATTCATTCGGCGGAAGCATTTCTCTCAGCCCCATGATTCTCCTCATAACCTGGTCTACATACATTTCACAATAACCTGTTTCCGGATCAATCCGTATTTCCCACAGTCCCAAATTCGTATTTTCCAGAACCTCGCAATGATCACACTGAAACGCAGCCGTTTTTTCTCTCTTTCTTTCTCTTTCCTGGATTCTTAAATCTTCTTCCCGCTCCACACGACTTTGATATGCTTTCGATTTCTTTTCCATGTAAAGCTGTTCCAGTACTTCTCTTTTACACGGTTTTCCAAAAAGAAATCCCTGCAGTATATCCGGTCTCAATTCCCGAAGTGTAAAAAGTTCATTTTCCGTTTCCACGCCTTCACAGCACACTGCAATCTGGGCACTGTGGGCAATTTTAATAATATTGCTTAAAATGCTATAATCATATGTATTTTCCTGCAAATCTTTTATAAAACAGCGGTCTACCTTGATTTCATCAATGTCAATGCTGTTTAAATAACCCAGACTGGAATATCCAGTTCCAAAATCATCTATTGCGATTCGGATTCCATATCTTTTCCACTCATAAAATATGGAATCCGAATCGCAATA
>UQJE01000077.1 GCA_900541345.1 uncultured Blautia sp. | reverse complement strand
AAAAAACATTGGCCAATCATCAGTATTGTGCTATCGATCCTTGTATCGGTTTTGTTTACTATAGTCAAGCAAATTTGAATTTAACAAAATAATATAATATTTTTAAAATATGGAAATATAAATAATCCAACGATAATACTGCTTGCAAGGTATGGAACTTTTGCACATATCATTGAGGGCAAACCCGAAAGCAAGCGTTAAATCCTGATGTTTCTGGCCAATTAAGTCAATCCTCTGCGATTCACATGGATAGAAATGGGATTTTTCTGATTCTATGTATTGCGGCTATCGTTATCGGAGCAGTTTTGCTCTTAAAGAGCACAAAAAAATAGGAGGGATTTTATGAAGAAGATGAGTAATCTGTTTTTCGCATTAGCATTGATACTTAGTCATGTTATGTGTGCGGTTGTAGCTTATCATTTCTGCAATATGCAGTGGTGCGTTCAGTATGGTGGATGCAGCGCGCCAGAATGGACAGCGCTTTTCACCGGGATTCCTTTTGGAATCGGCATTGCAGTATGTATTATTGTGGCGGTTATGTTGAGAAAAAAGGCGGCGGCACAATAAACTGCCAAAATAGGCAGAAAAAGAGCGATGAGGAATGTTAGAGTACTGGATCGAAAAAGAGAGTGGTTACATTGTGAAGGAAGCGAGACATGCAAAAAAAATTATCGGAAATGAGTTTGACAGAATTATGGAAGTTATTTCCTATTTATTTGGTAGAATATCAGCCCTGTTGGAAAGAATGGTATGCAGATGAAGAAAACTTTTTGAAAAACAGACTTCCTGAAACAGACAGGATCAGTCATATAGGAAGCACGGCGATTGGTTCTATCTTTGCGAAACCAATTATTGATATTCTTATAGAAATTCCCCAAAATGATAAGTTGTCAGATTATAAGGAACGGATTGTGAAAAGTGGATATATTTGCATGTCCGAAACTTCCAACAGAGTATCTTTTAACAAGGGATATACAGAGAAAGGATTTGCCGAAAAGGTATTTCATCTGCATTTACGGTATGTGGGGGATAACGACGAATTATATTTTAGAGATTATCTCGTGGAAAATACCAATATTGCGATTGAATATGAGAAAATGAAATTGAAATTATGGAAAAATTATGAATTTGATAGAGATGGTTATACGAATGCCAAAAAAGAATTTGTTCAAAGGTATACAGAAAAAGCAAAGTTGATATATGGAAAAAGATATTAAAAAAATCACGGTTTGCGTTGAAACAGTATTGGGAGAAAAAAGAAAATCAGTGAAGAAAATCCCGGTAATGATGAGAAGTCCTTATATTCAACGGAAAGATAAGAGGGAGACAGAATGAATGAAAAAATTTTGATTGTAGATGACGAAAAGGAGATTGCTGACTTGCTGGAAGTTTATCTGCAAAACGATCATTACGAGGTTTACAAAGTTTATAATGGAAGGGATGCTCTGCGGTGTATGGAAAAAACAGAAATCGATCTGGCTATTCTGGATGTGATGCTGCCGGACATTGACGGATTTCGTATCTGCCAGAAGATTCGGGAAAAGTTTTTCTTTCCGGTAATTATGCTCACTGCCAAAATAGAGGACAGCGACAAGATCATGGGTCTGACCATTGGAGCGGATGATTATATTACGAAGCCATTTAATCCACTGGAGGTGGTGGCGCGGGTAAAAACCCAGTTAAGGCGGTGCTCCAGATATAATGTATCCATTTCCAGCCAGCCTGCGGAAAAAACAGAGTATGATATCAGAGGGCTTGTGATCAATAAAAACAGTCACAAATGTTTTTTATTTGGCAGAGAAGTATCGTTGACCCCCATTGAGTTTTCCATTCTCTGGTATTTATGTGAACATCAGGGAAAGGTTGTTCCATCAGAAGAGTTATTTGAGGCGGTATGGAAGGAAAAATATCTGAACAATAACAACACGGTGATGGCGCATATCGGGCGTCTCAGGGAAAAACTGGAAGAACCGCCACGGAAACCAAGATTTATTAAAACCATATGGGGAGTGGGATATGAGATTGAATAAAAAGGGGAAAAATTTTCTGCTAGGAACTCTGTTAAAAGGTTATTTTGTACAGATTGCAATCTGCTCCGTGATCGTAATGATAGGTACCATTGTGCTGGATGCTTCGAGTCTGTCGCGTCGATGGTTTGGGGAATTTTTCTTTTGGTATTACAGAGCGCTTTATGCATATGTGGCGGGGATTGTCGTATGGGTGCTCTGTATTATGTGGCTGACCTATCGGCTCATAAAAAAAGTAGTCAGTTATGTCTATGAATTACAGGCGGCAACCGGAAAAATGTTTGATAAAAATACGGATTATATTGAGCTTTCGCCAGAACTCAGTGATATTGCCGTGAAGATCAACGCGTTAAAACAGGAAGCAGAGCAGAATGCGCGTCTTGCAAAAGAAAATGAGCGTAGGAAGAACGATCTGATCATGTATCTGGCTCATGATCTGAAAACGCCGCTTTCTTCCGTGATCGGATATCTGACATTATTACACGACGAACCTCAGATTTCAGAGGAAGTGAGGGAAAAATATCTTGCTATTGCCAGAAATAAGGCACATCGGTTGGAAGATCTGATCAATGAATTTTTTGAGATTACAAGATTCAACCTGTCGGAGATTACATTGCAATATACAGAAATCAACCTGACCCTCCTGCTGGAACAGTTGACCTTTGAGTTTCAGCCCATGCTGCAGGAAAAAGGTCTTCAATGCAGTCTTGACGTGCCCGAAAATCTGTTTCTTCGCTGCGATGCGGATAAGATTCAGAGGGTGTTTGACAATTTGCTGCGCAATGCGATCATTTACAGCTTTTTGGACACCACGATTACTATTACTGCAGAATTGGCGGGTGAAGAGGTGACCATAAGATTTGAGAATCATGGAAACACCATTTCCAGAGAAAAACTGTCGTTGATTTTTGAACAGTTTTACCGGTTGGATGTAGAGAGAAGTACAAGCGGTGGTACAGGACTTGGTCTTGCCATTGCAAAACAGATTGTAGAACTTCATAAGGGAAGGATTTTTGCTGAGAGTGAACAGGAAATCATCCGGTTTACGGTCATTCTTCCCGTTTCGTAAGAAAATCGTAAGAAATTCCGTATAAAATAAGAGGAATTCCTTGTGAGGAAACAAAGAAAAGAAGGCTTTTGTTCTGATACAATAACCCTATCAGAGCAAAGGTCTTTTTCTTATAATAGTACAAATGCTCTGAGAAAATGCGTAAAAACGTAGAAAAATATTTCAATATCATTCAGGAGGATATAACCATGAAAAAAAAGAAAACAGTAAAGCCAGTTCTTGTAAGTTTTGTAATACTTCTTTGTTTAACGGTGGCAGGATGGACACACGCGGATTCTGATGTAAAAGGATTTACAGATTTTGCACACATAGAAACGGAATATCTGGAAACATTGGAAAAGCTGGACTGGCCGGAAGGTACCACATTACCGGAAACACTGGAAGGAGAAGAGAAAGGTACATCTTTTCAAGTAGGCTATGGGGACACAAGAGCTTCCATTCTCTGGGAATATACATGGATAAAAGAATGGCTGGATACTTATCAGACAGATCCAAAACAGGCAGAGAAAGCATTGGAAACACTGGAAACAGCGTTCGATATGCCTTACATGGGAGAAGACCGCTGTGATGATGCGACCAGAAAATACCTTCATGGCAACATCAGAAAAGCAAAGGAAGGAGATCCGTCCGGATTTATGGAGAGTATTCGTGCAAGTAATCCTGAGGAAAGTGTAGACTAACATACAATCAAAGACGCTGTTACCAAACGACTTTTGGAATACCAATGAATTCCAGACCTCTTCCTCAGAGCATCATAATGAAAGCGTTTTTGGAACAAAATGTTATTGATGAGATCCGGTAATAATGTTCTCAATTGTTGTTTTATATTTTCAGAAAAATATATACAAAAATAACCGAATACTATATAATGCTTCTTGAAACCAAGTACGAGTGGGAAAAAGTAAAATGAAAAAAATAATACTGATTGTAGAAGATGATAAAGAATTAAATGCATCCTTACGCTACGCTCTGGAAAAAGAAGGATACTTAACCATTCCGGCATTTTCTTTACAGGAAGCTAAATCTAAATACGAAGAATTAAAAAGCAGAGAGATGCCACAATTACTGATACAGGATGTAAACCTTCCGGACGGAGAAGGGTTTGCTTTTTGCAGATGGCTCAAGAAGCAGTTGGAAATCCCAGTGCTTTTTCTGACAGCCAGGGATCTGGAGGAAGATGCTCTGAAAGGTTATGATGTAGGCGCCGAGGATTATATTACCAAACCTTTTTCTATGAAAATTCTCCTGAGAAAAATCTCGCTTATTCTGAATCGTAATCAAACAGAGGAAAAAAAACGCTATAACGATGGAAATCTGTATATTGACTGGGAAAAAGCCAGAATTATGGTAGGAAAATCAG
This sequence comes from uncultured Blautia sp., assembly GCA_900541345.1. Classification (GTDB taxonomy): domain Bacteria; phylum Bacillota; class Clostridia; order Lachnospirales; family Lachnospiraceae; genus Blautia_A. The sequence continues at coordinate 7,063 of UQJE01000077.1, read as the reverse complement.
AATGTACGGTAACTCCAACAGAATTTCGTTTGTTAAAGATACTTGCTGAAAATAAAGGGAAGCTTCTGACCTATGATGTTTTGTTGGAACAGCTATGGGACTGTAACGGGCAGTTTGTAGATAAACATACTCTGGCAGTAAATATCAATCGACTTCGTAAAAAAATAGAAGACGCGGAACACAAATACATTTCAAATGTATATGGAATGGGGTATCAATGGGTTGGATAAAACGAAAAGAAGCGGAACTTTTTGCGGATCAGGTGGAGGAAGCACTGGATACTATCTTGTCAGGCAGGGAACTGAAAGAACCAGAAGAGGTAACAGAGGATACTCTCTGGGGAAAATGCGGGGAGAAATTCTGGCGGTTATCCCAGGTCTGGAACACAAAGGAAACACAGACAATTCAGGAAAAAAAACAGATGAAGAGTCTTATTTCTGATATTTCTCATCAAACAAAAATTCCATTAGCTAACATAAAGCTTTATCAGGAGTTCCTTCAGGAAGAGGAACTTTCTGAGAAAGGTCGGGTATTTTTAAGGCAGATGGAAGAGCAGACAGAGAAGCTGAGCTTTTTACTTCAGAGTATGGTAAAGATGTCAAGACTGGAAAATGGGATTATTCAAATAAAAAAAGAACAGCGCAAACTGCAGGAGACGTTAACAGCAGCCGTAAGTCAGGTTGTACCTGCCGCTTCCCGAAAAGAAATATCACTTCATGTTGACTGCGAGCCGGATCTGCTGCTGAAACATGACCGGAAATGGACAGAAGAGGCAATTTTTAATGTTCTGGATAATGCTGTAAAATACACAAATCCAAAGGGAAGGATTGCAATTCAGGTTATCCATCAGGAGATTTTTACAAAAATCAGTGTAAGGGACAACGGAAAGGGAATTCTTCCGGAGCGCCAGGCAGAAATCTTCACACGCTTTTATCGGGAGCCGGAGGTTCATGACAATCATGGCGTCGGAATCGGTTTATACCTGACAAGGAAAATTTTGGAACTGCAGAATGGCTATATCGAGGTACGTTCAGAGGCTGGTAAAGGTTCGGATTTTTGTCTGTATCTGCCGAATGAAGGATAAAAAATCAGACGTTCAAAAATCACAGTTTTGTGACAATGTTAGATTGTGACAGGATTGTGATTTTTTCTTGCTATGATGTAAATAAGTCACAAGAAAGCAAACGATTAAGTATATGGAAAAGGAGACGATTATGGAATCTTGGATTGTAGAAACGAAAAATTTGAAAAAATATTATCAGCTGGGAGACAATACGATAAAAGCACTGAATGATGTGGATTTTCGAGTGAAGCCACAGGAGTTTGTTGCTATTATAGGGAAATCCGGAAGCGGAAAAAGTACGCTGATGCACATGATTGGCGGGCTGGACATACCCACTGGAGGAGAAGTAATTGTTGCAGGAAAAAATCTGGCTGGGCTTTCGAAGGAGCAGCTTGCCATATTTCGGAGAAGACGGGTGGGATTTGTTTTTCAGAGCTATAACCTAGTCCCGGATTTAAACGTATATGAAAATGTTGTTTTACCCATAGAATTAGATGGCAAGCGAATCGATCAGAAATTTGTGGACGGAATTTTAACTCTTCTTCAATTGACAGATAAGAAAGAAGCACTTCCGTCTGCTCTCTCGGGAGGTCAGCAGCAGCGTGTGGCCATTGCCCGGGCAATCGCTGCCAAACCTCAGATTCTTCTTTGTGACGAGCCAACCGGAAATCTGGATACTGCCACTAGTCATGATGTTATGGGGCTTTTGAAAATTGTGGCAAAACAGTTTCATCAGACGATTATATTAATCACTCATGACAATGACATTGCTCAGATGGCAGACCGCATTGTCCGGATTGAGGATGGAAAAATTATGAAAGGAAGTGAGTTCCATGCTGAAGAATAATAATCAGCCGGTGATAAAACGCATAGCAAAAACGAATTTGAAAAGCAATTTTCGCCGCAGCATTACCATGATTTTGGCAGTCCTGCTTTCCTCATTTCTTTTATTCAGCGTATTTACGGTAGGTCTTACCTATCTGAAAATGAACAAGCTACAAAATATTCGTTTAAATGGGGCAGATTTTGATGCGGTTCTGTATGGAGTGACGGAGGAACAGCAAACAATTCTGGACAACGATGAGAATGTAAAACAGTTTGGAATTTTAACTGTTGCCGGAGCAGTCCGGGAAACTGAAACGGACAAAACACCTGGTGTAGGACTGTTGTATGCAGATGCAGTATTATGGGATGATATGATGTCACCTACCAGAACATTTCTTCAGGGGAAATATCCGACTAATGAAAATGAAATCATGGTTACAGAAGAAGCCCTAAAAAAATGTGGATTTGAAAATAAAAAAACAGGGGATGAAATCACTTTTGTATACGAGATTAAAGAGAAGCGCCAGGAGAAAACCTTCCAGATCAGTGGAATATGGGGTGGATTTGGTATTGTTGATAACTTTTTTGTCTCAAAAGCTTTTTGTGAACAGGAAGGAATTGAGGAACTGTATAATAGCCGGTGCGATATTTCTTTTGAAAAAAGATGGATGTCCGAGGAAGAACAGCAAGCATTTATTGATAAAATGGAGCTTGGAAAATCTCAGCGACTGTTCTATGTATACGAATTCGGCAATGCTGCAGAAATATTCTGGGGAATCGCAGGAATCGTGGTTGTTACCTGTTTAAGTGCTTATCTGCTGATTTATAACATCATGTATCTGTCTGTGGCAGGTAATATCCGCTATTACGGATTGCTGCAGACCATTGGAATGACTGGAAAACAGATTCGGAGTCTCATAAAAAAACAGATGATCTGGATTGGTGGAATCGGAATCAGTCTGGGACTTTTTCTTGGTTTTTTTGTTTCTTTTTCTTTGATTCCGGTTGCGATAGAGTCTTTGGGAATGAAACAGGAGCAGACCGGTCAAGTTCAGGTGGTCTTCCACCCGGCTGTCTTTTTACTGACAATTTTATTGACCGGGTTTTCAGTCTGGTATGCAGCCAGAAAACCCATTCGTCTTGCTGAATCCAGTTCACCCATAGAAGCCCTGGGATACCGTCCGGTTTCCGGTATCAGAAAAGGGCATACGACGAAAAAAGGGAATCTGATACGTCGGATGGCCGTGGAACAGCTGACAAGAAATAAAAAGAAGACGGTAGTTACCATGCTCTCCCTGTCAGCCAGCCTTTCGGTATTTGTCTGCCTGATGATTTTGCTTCATACCCAGTCTGCCCGGGAATATGTCTATAACTTCAGAGGACTTGATATGGTTGTTGCCAATGATACCATCCAAAATGTAGTTGTAGAACAGGATGAAGAAGGAAAAAAACAGCTCCAAGGGGTAAAACAGATTTTAAACCAGGAGATTCTGGATAAGATCAAAAAAACGGATGGTGTTTCAGCTGTCTTTCCTGTAAGCTGTGTTTCCACCGTGATTCCTTGGGAACCGGAAGTATCTGATGTATGGATGAGAGAATTTTATGAGACCTGGATGGACATTCCCTATGAAAATGACCTTGAAGAATATAAGAATCATCCCGAAAATTTTGCTTCTGCTTTAATAGGCATCACAGAAGAAGATTTTCGTGCGCTGAATCAAGAACTGAACACACCTGTCGACGAAACTTCTTTTCTAAAGGGTGAAACCTGTATTTTGTATCGGAACGGTTTATTTGATCTGGACGAAAAGAAGGTGATAGGAAAAAACATCCTATGTGGAGAATATGAAAATCCGGAAAACACGCGTTCCTTTGAAATTGTAGCGCTGACAGACATCAATGATTATACAGCTCTCTTGGGCTATCCGCCAACCATGATTGTCATTGATAAGGCAGTTTCAAGCTTCGCTAAAGAGCCGATTATTTTTAAAGTAGGAATCCAGTATGAGAAGGAATTTGATGAAAGAGCGGAGGCAGCAGTGGAAAATATTCTCAGGAAAAGTCCGAATGCGTCAGATTTTTCTTGGGAATCTAAGATCATACAGGCTGAAATCGTAGAAAAAGCTCAGGGACATATGGCTGAAATTGGTTTCGGAATTGTTGCGATTCTGGCAGTAATCGGGATAATGAATTATATCAATACTTCAGTGGGAAATGTCCAAAGCCGTCGAAAAGAGATTTCCATTATGGAAAGTGTGGGAATGTCAGAACACCAGGTTAGAAAAATGCTTGTGTGGGAAGGGATATTCTATACAGGAGGCGTTATGCTGCTGACGCTGACTGCCGGTCTGGGTATTACATATGCCATTTATCAGTCTGTGAATTATATGGGAGCAGCTTTCTGGTTCCCAATGGTGCCGTTTTTCATAGCCTGTATCTTACTTTTAACCGTATGCATCGCAGTTCCCTTGCTTGCGTATAAGCAGATGGAAAAGAGCGGAAGTTTGGTGGAACGTATTCGTGTGGAAGTTGAGTAAGGAAGCATGAAAAGTTAATGTACGATTCGCCTTGTATATTTCGGACATAAGAAATATAATAAAGGACAGTACAAAATCAGAAGGCGCGTCATGAGTAAATATATGCACTGGCTTATACTACTGGATGCCAAGACGCCTGCAGATACGCGTAGAAAATACGATAAACTATGGAGGTATAGCAGTGAAACTATTATTAGTAGAAGATGATATAGAGATAAGCCAGATGCTGAAAAACTATCTGGATGCAGAAAACTATGAGGTGGTTTGTGTTGCTGATGGGAAGGAAGCCTGTGAAAAATTTGAAAGTGACTCTTACGCTCTTGTTTTACTGGATTTAATGATTCCAAAGATCAGTGGCATGGACGTCATGCAGCATATTCGTCAGCGCAGCACAGTTCCGATTATCATTTTATCTGCAAAGGACACGGATGCCGATAAAACATTAGGTCTGGGACTTGGGGCAGATGATTATATTACAAAACCATTCTCGGTAACCGAGATATTAGCCCGTATTAAGGCAAATATCCGGAGAAGTACCCAGTATTCAAAACCGGCAGAGCCGGAAAATGAGATACTGGTGTTTGGGGATTTGGTTATGAACCTGACAGATTATACGGTAACAAAAAAGAATGTAAAGGTAGATCTGACTGCAAAAGAGTATGAGATACTAAAACTTCTACTCCAAAATCCAAAAAAAGTATATACCAAAGAGCAGATATATTCCCGAATATGGAATGATGCATATCTGGGAGATGAGAATGCAGTCAATGTTCATATCAGCAGATTAAGGAATAAAATTGAGGATAATCCCCGAACCCCAAAGTATGTCATTACTGTTTGGGGGATTGGGTATAAGTTGGGAGATTTGTCATGAGTGATAGGGCTATGATCTTCTTTCTGTCTGCTTGCCTTGCAGTGCTGCTTGCCATTGTCATTTATCAGCAGTTTGCTTTCCGGAGGGGAACGCAGAATAAATTAAAGAAAATCAGCCAGAAATTAAAAGAAATTCAGGATATGAACAGTGATGAGAATATCAAGGTCTTTACAGACAATAAGGTGCTTATAGATTTGGCAGCGCAGATCAACCGTCTTTTGGAGAACCAGAGAAAGGTCAAGGTAGATTACCGGCGCTCAGAGATTTCCTCAAAGAAAATGCTGTCCAATATATCCCATGATATTAAGACGCCCATGACAGTAATCTTAGGCTATCTGGAAATCATGCGTTTGAACAGTTCAGGGGAGAATGAAATGCTTTGGAAAGTGGAGCAGAAAGCCCAGAAAGTTATGGAATTGATTAACCAGTTCTTTACACTGGCAAAACTGGAAGCTGGAGATACACAGATTGAGATTTCAAAGATTGATGTCTGTGAAACTTGCCGGGAGAATGTATTAGATTTTTATGAATTGTTGACCCAGAAGGAATTTCAGGTCGATGTGGATATTCCGGAAAAGGCAGTTTATGTTCAGGGAAACAAGGATGCTCTGCAGCGGATTTTGTTTAATCTCATCTCCAATGTTGTACGGTATGGTTCCGACGGAAAGTATATGGGAATATTTCTAAGGTCAGACAAGAAGTATATCTATATAGATGTTGTTGATAAAGGAAAAGGGATAGACAGAGCGTTTGCACAGAGCGTATTTGAGAGGCTGTTTACTATGGAAGATTCCAGAAACCGTGAAATACAGGGAAATGGACTGGGTCTGACGATTGCGCAAAACCTGGCGCATCAGCTTGGCGGGGAGATTACTCTTGAGAGTAAGCCCTATGTAAAAACTGTATTTACGGTAAAACTGCGAAAATTCTCCTGTTAAATTTTCAAGAAAGGAAATCGTAAGAATTAGTCAAGAGTTTTGAAAACCTTAGCCGCTAGAATAGTTACTAGAAAGGAGGCAGACAACAATGTCATATATTTTACAAACAAATCAGCTTACCAAATCTATTAGCGGCAAAAATCTTGTAACTAATGTAACTATGCACGTTAAAAAGGGGGAAATCTATGGATTCCTTGGCCCGAATGGTGCAGGTAAAACCACAGTTATGAAAATGTTGACAAATCTCTGGAAGCCAACAGCAGGAAGCATTGAACTGTTTACCAGTATGTCTTTTCTGATTTTTACCAGTGTAATGTTATCGTCTTTCATTGTTTCGGCATATAAAAATAAGACGATGAACCTGATGTTTTCCTATCCGATCAGACGACAGAAGATACTGGTTTCGCAGATGCTGGCAGTATGGATTTTTAATTTTATTGCATTAGTGCTGACAAAAGTACTGATTTATGGATGTATCCTCGCAGGATCTCACTTTATGACCTCTGCATTCCCGCTTGATTTTAATATGATGAGTTTGACGTTTTATGTGCAGCTCATCCTAAAATCAGTGGTAATCGTAAGCATGAGCTTTATCACGTTATTTATAGGTCTTGCCATGAAATCATCAAAGGCAACTATTATTTCATCTTTCCTACTGATTTTTCTTACGCAGGCCAACATAGGTGATTTCACGATGAAAAATAATCTGATTTTCCCGGCAATCCTGACTCTGGTATCTTTAATTTGCGCGATTCTATCTGTGTACAATGTAGAAAACAAAGATTTGATGTAGCAGGAGATCTTCTTACCTCTCTGATACAGTATA
>UQJE01000076.1 GCA_900541345.1 uncultured Blautia sp. | reverse complement strand
CTATGTGGCAACTTTTGTGGGGAATGCCAATATTTTAAAAGGAAAAGTGGAAAGCCAGACAGGAAATCAGGCGCTTCTTTCTCTTGGAGGAGGAAAAGTTCTTGTTCATGCAGAGGGAGAAAAACTTTCAAAAGGAGAGGAAGTAACGATTGCCGTGAGAAGCGAAAATATTCTTCTGGATGAAGAATGCGGCTGCGGTATGGAGGCAGAGGTAGAAGAAAAAACATTTGCAGGCGGGCAGCTTCGTATGGTACTTTCTCTTCCGGGCGGAGAAAAAGTGGTGGCGAGCCGGTACGGAATTGATGCAAATGTAAAAGTAGGTCAGAAGGTATGCTGGCGATTTGAATCTGCAGACGCGGTTCTTGTAGACAGGGAGGAGGCGCTGCATGAAAAGTAAAACAGGGAAAAAACGGACTTCTGTTTTTATGATTCTTCCTCTGTACCTGTTTACCATTGTATTTGTTGCCTGTCCTCTCATTTATGTGCTGGTACTGAGTTTTACACCACAGGAGGGAGGATTTGCCTTTACTCTGGAAAACTACAGGCGGATTTTAGAGCCGGTATATCTTGATACATTTATTCAGTCCTTTCAGCTTGCAGTAACAAGTACGCTTATTATCTGTGTGCTCGGTTATCCTTTCGGGTACTTTATGGCACGGCTTCCAAAAGAAAAGAAAGAAAAGGCGATGTTGTTTCTCATGCTGCCTTTCTGGGTGAATTCCCTGATTCGTCTTTACGGATGGATTATCATTCTTCAGAAAAAGGGAATCCTGAATTATATCCTGGAAAAACTGGGAATCATAGATGAGCCTTTGAAGATTTTGTACAGTTACCCTGCTATTGTGATCGGCATGGTGTATGTGCTCCTTCCTTTTATGGCAATGTCTGTATATTCCAGTGCGGAAAAGCTGGACTGGTCGCTTGTGGAAGCTGCCCGAGATCTTGGGGCATCAAAAACCCAGGCATTTTTCCACATTATATTAAAGCTTACTTTTCCCGGCTTGCTATCTGGAATTATTTTAACGTTTATTCCTTCCATGGGACTCTTCTTTATTGCAGATATTCTGGGTGGAAATAAAATTGTTCTTGTGGGAAGTCTGATTCAGGAGCAGATGACAAGAGGAAATAACTGGCCGTTTGCAGCTGCGCTGGCGGTAATTATGATGGTACTCACAACGGTTATGATAATGATATATCGAAAAATTACAAATGCAAAGGAACTGGAGGGAATCGGATGAAAAAAAATTCAAAATTTTCAGGTTTTTACCTGGGGCTTATCTTTTTTCTTATGTATCTGCCGGTTGCAGTTGTAGTAATTTTTTCTTTTAATGAATCAAAGCTTCCGGTAGCGTTTACCGGCTTTTCGTTGAAATGGTATGAGGAACTGTTTCGGGACAGCGCTATGATGGAGGCTCTTGGAAACAGCCTGATTCTGGGAGTGTTAAGCTGCCTTTGCGCAGCCGTGATCGGAACCCTTGGAGCAGTGGGGCTTTTTCGAATCAACTGGAAAACAAAAGGGGCGCTGGAATACGTGTCAATTCTTCCCCTTATGATTCCGGAAATTATTTTGGGAATGGTTCTTATGGCATTTTTTTATATGCTTGGCCTTCCTTTCGGTATGCTCACTCTTTTGATCGGACATACGGTATTTTGTGTTCCTTATATATTAATGCAGGTAAAAGCACGGCTTGTGGGAATGGATCCGTCTCTTGAGGAGGCGGCGCGTGATCTGGGGGCAAGTCCCTTCCGGGCATTTTGGGATATTACCCTTCCTCTTGTTATGCCGGCTGTTGTATCCGGCTCCCTTCTTGCATTTGCCATGTCAATGGATGATGTAGTAATCAGTATTTTTGTAAATGGTCCACGTATTTCTACTCTGCCGATCAAGGTGTACACACAGATGAAAACAGGTGTAACGCCTGAAATCAATGCGCTCTGTACGCTGATGCTGGCAGTGACCCTTCTTGTGCTTTTAATATATACTATGATAAAAAAACATGGAAAAAGGAGAATAAAAAAATGAAGATGAAGAAAATAGCAGCAGTTTTAACAACAACGGCTCTTGGCGTATCTCTTCTTGCAGGATGCGGAGGAAAAAAAGCAGAGGAGCTTGTACTTTTTACCTGGGAGGGAATGTTTCCTCAGGAAATTTTAGACGGGTTTGAAAAAGAAACAGGAATTAAAGTAGTATATTCCAACTTTGATACAGATGAAACCATGCTCGAGAAGCTTTCTCAGGCAAAAGGCGGAGATTACGACGTAGTGATCGCGGATGATTATATCATTGAAAAGGCAGTGGAGCAGAAGCTTGTAAAGAAGCTGGACAAAGAGAAGATTAAGAATTTTGATAATATCAACCCTTTATTTCAGGGCCAGTTTTACGATGAAAACAATGAGTATACAGTTCCTTACGGATCAGGAATTCCTCTGATTGTATACGATCCTTCTCAGGTTGATATAGAGATTAAGGGCTACAGCGACTTGTGGGATCCTTCTCTTGAGGACAGCATTGCACTTGTGGCAAATTACCGTGTAATTTGCGGAATTACACAGCTTTCTATGAGAGAGAGCATGAACGAGGAAAATCCGGAAGTAATCGCGAAAACAGGAGAGAGATTAAAAGAGCTTGCGCCAAATGTCCGTATGATCCAGGATGACAATACACAGAATGCACTTTTAAATGGAGAGGCAAGTGTAGGATTCCTTTACACATCTCAGGTAACGGCGGCTCTTGCGGAAAATCCTGATTTAAAGGTTGTTTATCCACAGGAAGGTCTTGGATTTGGAATTATGAATATGTTTATTCCGGAAAATGCACCTTCAGAGGATGCAGCGTATAAATTTATTGATTATATTTTGGAGCCGGAGAATGCAGCAGAGTGTTTTAATTATATTGGATATTACAGCACAAATAAGGCGGCAGACGAGATGGTAAATCCAAATCTTGTTGTTCCGGAGGATGTGACAAAGGGAGAAATCGTACAGAATGTAAGCACAGAGGCGGAAGAAGCATACAGTAAGGCATGGACAGAATTTAAAGCAGCCTGCGATTAAGAAATACAGGAGAAGGTACAGGGGAAAACAAATGAAAATTTTTAAAGGAAGCGCAACTTTTTCGGGAATTGCCATTGGCAGAGTCCTGTATTATCACAGGGAAATCAGCCAGGTGAGACAATGCTTTGTAAGCAACGTGAAAAAGGAGATTGCGGATTTTGAAAAAGCAAGACAGAAAGTAACAGAAGAGATTCAAACCTTATATGGGGAAGAGAGTCATGTAAAAAGAAGACAGATGTCTCTTCTGGAAAAGGGAAGCTTTGTGCGGGCAGTAAAAAGCATGATAGAGACAGAAAAAGTAAGCGCTGCTTACGCTGTGTCAACAACAAGAGACGAGCTTTCACAGACATTTCGAAATCTGGAAGAGCCGGCAGTAAAGGAGAGAATTAAAGATGTGAGAGAGCTTTCCGAACGGTTGATTTCCGTTTTGGGAGGGCTTTCCACCACAATTTTCCTAGGGGAAAAACCGGTGATTCTTGTTGCGGAAACATTAAGTCCGGGAGAAATCCTGGAAATGGAAAAAGAAAAGCTTCTTGCAGTTGTTACACATCAGGGTTCGGAAATTTCTCATGCTTCTATCATGGCGAAAACAATAGGGATTCCGGCGCTTGTAGATGTGGAGATAGAAGAAGACTGGGACGGGCTTCTTGCAGTTGTAGACGGATATACAGGAACGCTTTACTTAGATCCGAATGAAGAGCTTTTAAAGGAATATGAAGCGAGACTAAAGGCAGAGCAGGAAGAAAAGGAAGAGCTTTTAAAGCTGAAAAACAAAGAGGCGATTACGCTTGACGGACACAGGATTTCCCTCTATGCAAACATTGCCAATTTAGACGATTTAAACAGTGTGCTTTTTTACGGAGCAGAAGGCATCGGACTTTTAAGAAGCGAGTTCCAGTATCTTGGAAGAGAGAATTATCCAAGAGAAAACGAGTTGTTTCGCGCTTATAAAAAAGTAGCGGAGACAATGGGAGAGCGTCTTGCCGTAATTCGTACCGTAGATTTGGGAGCAGACAAGCAGGCTGCCTATATGGACATTCCGGAGGAGACGAACCCGATTATGGGAAATAGAGGAATCCGTCTCTGCCTTGACAGAAAGAGAATGTTTAAGGCGCAGCTTCGTGCGATCTACAGAGCAAGCGCATATGGAAATCTGGCAGTTATGTATCCCATGATCAGCGCTCTTGAAGAGCTGGATGAAATTGAGCGGATTACAGAGCAGGTAAAAACCGGGCTTCGTGAAAAGGGAATTGCCTATAAGGACATTCCCGTAAGTGTGATGATTGAGACACCGGCTGCTGTGATGATGAGCCGGGAAATTGCGGAAAGAGTGGATTTTTTAAGTCTTGGAACAAATGATCTGGCACAGTATACCCTTGCAATGGACAGGCAGAATCCGCTTTTAAAAGAGAAGTATAACGACCATAATCCTGCTATTTTAAAAATGATACAGATGGTAATACAGGGAGCGCACGAGGAAAAGAAAAAAGTATTTATCTGTGGAGAGCTGGCAGCAGATACGGCTCTTACAGAGACCTTCCTTAAGATGGGAGTGGACGGTCTTTCCGTTGTGCCGGCCTGTATTCTTCCGGTGAGAAAGGCAGTGAGAAAAAGTCGGAGAGAAAAGAAATGAAAGAAGAGAGAAGTAAAAAAAGTACAGTCGTTCTTCTTCCTTGTGAAGATTACAATGAGGAAACTGTATATGAAAAACTGAAAGAAGGGCTGTCTCTTCTTGGCGGGGTGGAACAATTCCTCTCCAAAGAAGAAAAAATACTGTTAAAACCCAATCTTCTGAAAAAAGCAGAGATTGAGAGGGCTGTGATTACCCATCCTTCTGTGGTGGGAGGTCTTGTCCGCATTCTAAGGGAAGAGGGATATAAAAATCTTGTGCTTTCTGATTCCTGCGGAACAGGGACAGCCAGTAAAGTAATAAAAGGCACAGGCATGGATGAAGTGCTGGAAAAATATCACGTTCCTGTGATTGATTATAAAGAAGGTGTGCGCGTTCCGTTTCCCGAGGGAACGCAGGCAAAGGAATTTATCCTTCCCCCTGAGCTTTTGGAGGCGGACAGTGTTATTTCCATAAGTAAAATGAAAACACATGCGCTGGAGCGGATTACGGGAGCTGTAAAAAACAGCTACGGATTCGTGTACGGTCTTCATAAGGCAAAAGGTCATACCCAGTATCCAAGCGCAGATAGTTTTGCAAGGATGCTTATTGATCTGAATAAATGTGTGAAGCCAAAGCTTTACATTATGGACGGAATTACAGCAATGGAAGGAAATGGTCCCGGTTCCGGAGATCCGGTAGCCATGAAGGTAATGCTGCTATCAGCTGACCCGGTAGCTCTTGACAGCGTATTCTGCTATCTCGTTTCTCTTAAGCCATCTCTTGTCCCTACAAATTATCACGGAGAAAAAATGGGACTTGGTACATACAGGGAAGAAAATATAAGGATATTAACACCATTTGGAGAAATGACCTGTTTGCAGGCTGCGGAAAAATACGGAAAAACAGATTTTCAGGTGGACAGAACACCGGTAAGACGAAATAAATGGACAAAGCTTGCAAGAACGCTTCGTATTTTTCAGAAGAAACCGTATATTGTGGAAAGCAGATGTATTTCCTGCGGAGTCTGCGTAAAGAGCTGCCCGGTTCCGGGAAAAGCAGTAGACTTTAAAAATGGAAAAGGAAATCCGCCAGTGTACGATTATAAAAAGTGTATCCGCTGTTTCTGCTGCCAGGAAATGTGCCCGGAAAAAGCGATTCAGGTGAAATAATCAAGGCAAAATAAATACCGGAAATCAGATAAAAGGCAGCTGATTTCCGGTATTTTTTAAATTGTGTTGATTTTTAAAATTCGATTTCTTTTAAATAGCGCTCCAGTGCGTCCTGCCAGGAAGGAAGAAGGGAGAAGCCATTTTCTGTAAGCTTGCTCTTATCCAGGCGGCTGTTAAATGGTCTCGCTGCTTTGGAGATGCCGTATTCTGCTGTTGTGACAGGTGCGACGGTTAAATGCTCGCTGTCATAATCTGTATATCCCATCTCTGCTGCCTGACGGAAGATTTCACAGGCAAAATCGTACCAACTGATATATCCACCCTCATTTGTCGCATGATAGTAGCCGTATTTTTCTGTTTCCAGCATATCAACAAGAAGCACAGCAAGGTCAAGCGTATAAGTAGGAGTTCCAATCTGGTCGTTTACGACGGTTAAGCGGTCATGATTTTTTCCTACTTTCAGCATGGTTTTAATAAAGTTGTTGCCATTTTTTCCAAATACCCAGGCAATTCGTACGATAAAGAATTTTTCCAGAGTCTCGGAAACAGCAAGCTCGCCCTCAAGCTTCGTCTGACCATATACATTTAAAGGACGGTAGTCTTTGCAGTCCGGATCCCAGGGCGTAGTGCCCTGACCGTCAAATACATAATCGGTACTGATATAAACAAGTTTACAGTTTAAAGTTTTGCACACATCTGCAATATATTTTGTACCGTCCGCATTAATGGCACGGACTTTTTCACGTTTATCCTCATCTTCAGCAAGGTCAACGGCAGTCCATGCAGCGCAGTGAACCACTACGTCCGGCTTTACTTCAAGAAGTGTTTTTTTCACAGAAGAAGCGTCTGTAATATCAAGTGATACATATGGCATTTCTGTAACAGCAGTGCCGTCCATCACACCGTTATAAGAAGGTGCAAGGTCGCTTCCGACTCCCTCATAGCCCCGGGAAGCCAGTTCATTCATTACATCATGGCCGAGCTGTCCTGCAACGCCTGTTACAAATACTTTCATGTAAAATCCCCCTTAGCGGTTTCCGTACATTTTTTCGTAGTAATTCTGGTATTCGCCGGAAATAATCGTTTCCCACCATTCCTTATTGTCAAGATACCACTGAATTGTCTTTTTGATACCGTCGGCAAATTTTGTCTCCGGAAGCCAGCCAAGCTCATTATGAATCTTTGTTGGGTCAATGGCATAGCGCATGTCGTGACCTTTTCTGTCTGCTACATAAGTAATCAGACTTTCCGGTTTTCCAAGTTCTTTACAGATGATTTTTACAATGTCGATGTTTGTCATCTCATTATGTCCGCCAATGTTGTAAACTTCGCCTACGCGGCCTTTATGGATGATAAGATCGATGGCCTTGCAGTGATCTTCCACATACAGCCAGTCGCGGACATTCTCGCCTTTTCCGTATACAGGAAGCGGTTTGTCATTAAGTGCGTTTGCAATCATAAGCGGAATCAGTTTTTCCGGGAAATGGTATGGGCCGTAGTTATTGGAGCAGCGGCTGATGGTAACAGGAAGGCCGTATGTTCTGTGGTAGGCGAGAACGAGAAGGTCTGCACCTGCTTTTGAGGAGCTGTACGGACTGCTTGTGTGGATTGGTGTTTCCTCTGTAAAGAAAAGGTCAGGGCGGTCAAGAGGAAGATCGCCATAAACTTCATCAGTGGAAACCTGATGGTAACGCTGAATGCCGTATTTGCGGCAGGCATCCATAAGAACAGCAGTACCTTTGATGTTTGTATCAAGGAAAACTTCCGGATTTTCAATGGAACGGTCAACGTGGCTTTCTGCTGCAAAGTTTACGATAATGTCAGGATGCTCCTCCTCAAAAAGACGATAAACCGCTTCTCTGTCTGTAATGCTTTCTTTTACAAAGCGAAAGTTCGGATTGTCCATAACAGGCGCAAGTGTGGAAAGATTTCCTGCATATGTGAGGCAGTCAAGACACACAATGCGGTAATCCGGGTATTTGTTTAACATATGAAAAATAAAGTTGCTTCCGATAAATCCGGCTCCGCCGGTCACAATAATATTCATGTAAAAATCTCCTTTGTCAGTGGTTTGTTTCATGCAAAATATCCAGGTACTTTCCATCGAGAACGTCTTTTAAATATTGTCCGTACTGGTTCTTTTTCAGAACTTCATATACCTTTAATACGTCCTCTTTTGTAATCCAGCCGTTTAAGTAGGCAATTTCCTCAAGGCAGGCAATTTTTCTGTGCTGATGGCTTTCCATTGTTTTTACGAAGTTTGTAGCCTCCACAAGACTTTCGTGTGTGCCTGTGTCGAGCCAGGTAAAGCCCTGTCCTAAAAGTTCTACGTTCAGCTCGTTGTTTTCCAGATAAATCCGGTTCAGATCTGTAATCTCAAGCTCGCCTCTGGCGCTTGGTTTTAAGTTTTTGGCATACTCCACGACACGGTTATCATAGAAGTAAAGACCTGTAACGCAGTAGTTGCTCTTTGGATGTTCCGGTTTTTCCTCGATGGAGACAGCTTTTCCTGTTTTATCAAATTCCACAATTCCAAAACGCTCCGGGTCGTCTACATAATAGCCGAATACAGTTGCGCCTTTTCCGGATTCTGCATTTTTCACTGCTGTTTTCAGACGCTTTTTCAGACCGTGCCCTGCGAAAATGTTGTCGCCCAGAACCATAGCTACCGTGTCGTTTCCGATAAATTCCTCTCCGATAATAAATGCCTGTGCAAGTCCGTCCGGGCTTGGCTGTACCGCATAGGTAAGGTTTACGCCAAACTGATGACCATCTCCTAAAAGCTCCTGGAAACGGGGCGTATCCTGAGGTGTGGAAATAATCAGAATGTCACGAATGCCTGCGTTCATGAGAACGGACATGGGATAGTAAATCATTGGCTTGTCGTAAATGGGGAGAAGCTGCTTTGATGTGACCATAGTCAGTGGATAAAGGCGTGTTCCTGAGCCTCCCGCTAAAATGATTCCTTTCATAATAAACTCCTTTCATAATGATGTTGTAATTCTGCGATTCCTGATGTTGTAATTGTATTATAAAAGGTTACCTTAGGTTACCTTCAAGAGTTTTTTAATAAAATTGTAAAATTTGGTTAATTTGCACAAATAAAAATGCCGGCATCCTTTGTCACAGAAAAGCCGTTTTTTGTTTTTCTGGATACAAAGGAGCGAAATTCCTTGTAATGTTCCAGAATATACTGGTTTTGGTTTCCGTGGCAGGAGAGAATATAGGAAATCAGAGGTTCTGCCTCGGGAATAAAAAGAGAATCTTCATAAGAGCTCCAGTTTACTTCCGAAAAAAAGCAGGAGAGGATTTCGGCTCCGTTTTCCCGTCCGAATTTTTCATATAATTTATCAGCAGATAGGACGATTCGTTCGTCAAAGCTTTGGACAAGACTGCTGACCTCCTGCATATGTTTTTTTCCGTATGTACTGCAGATAAAACGTCCTCCGGGTTTTAATACACGTTTAATTTCCCTGCACACAGAAGGGAGATTTTCGCAGTAAAAAAGTACATGATTGGCAATTACAAGATCGAAGGAGGCAGCCTCAAAGGGGATTTTTACACAGTCAAATCTCCGGTAGGAAAAGCGCCTGTCAGAAGCACCTACCGCTCTTCTGGCATCTCGCAGCATTCCTTCTGATATATCGGAAAGTGTTATGGAAATGTTTTCGGGAAGGAGGTTGAGATTTTCTGTCCATAAAGCGCCGTCACCGCAGCCTGCTTCCAGGATTTTCATGGAAGGGTAGATTTTACACTGTCTGTAAATCCAGGGAAACCAGCCTTCCTGATTCTGAGAATACAGGCTGTGAAGGCTGATTCGCGCAGAAATATTGGAAGCATTCTGATACTGGTTTTTCATACTTTTTTCCATATTGGTAAGATGAATCAGATTCAGCATATTGCTCCAGTCAATTGTGTGCTCGGTCTGAATGGCATTGGCAGTATCTTCAATGGCTTTTTCTACAAGCTGCATTTGCTCAATTTTATCTTTTACAAGCTTCAGCTGAATATTCAGGGAATTGAGCATAAAGTGATAATCGGAATCGTCGATGGTCATTTCCCGTATATCGTCAAGGGAAAAACCAAGGTATTTCAGGAGAAGAATCTGCTGAAGCCGGGCAAAGTCTTCATCTGTATAAAAACGCGCTCCTGCTTCTGTCACAAAGGAAGGTTTCAAAATATCCTGCTTGTCATAATATCGTATCGTGCGCAGGGTAACATGCGCCATTCTGGCAAACTCGCCGGAGGAATAATAACCGTCTTTTTTCATATAAAACTCCGTTTCTGAAAAAATTTTTTATTATAGATATTATAGAAGGAACAGAAAGAAGAAGCAACAGAGAAATCGAAGGTTCTTTCCGGCGAAGAAAACGATACAATAATATAGAAGGGACACTTGTCTCAAAGATACGGAAAACAGGAGGTTTCCCATGAATTTATTTGATTTCACATATTGCGGGAATTATAATCGCCAGATCCAGTGTCTTGCGAGAATGGCACCGGAAAAATGGAGTTTTGGAGAGGCGGAGGATAACGGAATATTAAAAGGGTATCTGGAACAGACTTTTCGAAGGCTGTACGAGGAGAAAAAGGTTTTGGAAGAAGAAAAATATGCAGTGTTTAATACAGGATTATTTAATTATTATTATCAGCCTATTTATGCTTATTTTGTGCCGAATCTTATACCGGGGAGACAGAAATGGTTTCTGGAAGGCTTTTATACAGAGTATCATCTTCTGAAGATGAAATCAGTAAAGCTTCCGGAAAAAGCGCAGTACGTAAAAGATCCGTCGGAGCTTGTTTTTGACACTTCCCTTCCTGTCGTTCCTCAGTATGAGCACATATTCGGTGAAGAAGAAAATGCAGGACGTTTGCCGGAGCGGGTAAGGAACAGTACGATGCGGGTACAGCTTTTTGACGGAGCGCTGAAGCAGACGAGGCGTATGTTGGAGGCAGATTATAAAACGGCGATTCCGCAGTATTATAATCACGGTATTCAGCTTTTGATCCCCATTTGTCTTCAAAGTCCGGGGAAACCGGATCTTGCACTGGCATGTATGAAAACGACTGACGGTACAAGATACCTTGGGAGAACCTGCCTGACTTTAAAGATGGCTTATCATAATGCAAGACTTCTTGCCCGGCTTGACAGCTCCTGGTTAAAGCCGCAGGCATCCTGAACATTGACATGAAAAAAATCCTTTGCTATACTACCCTGAAAAACAGGGAGGAAGCTTTGGTATTTTATGAGAAATCAAATGTTAGATGCAGAAAAGGCAGTGGCAGCCTATATGGTAGTATTTCTTCATCTTCATTTTCCGGGAGCGACAGGGGAGATTTTCAATGCGGCTGCAAGATTTGCAGTTCCCTTTTTCTTTATGATTTCCGGATATTTTTGTTGGAGAAAAGACGGAAAGGCAGCAGAGCGTCTTCCGGGAAAAATCAGGCATACGTTTTTCTTATGCGTCACCTCATTTGGATTTTATATTGTGTGGCAGTGGATCTGGCATGTTATAGAAGGGAAATCACCGGTTTTATGGTTTCTGGAAATTTTTGAAAAAGAAAATATCAGGAATTTTTTATACTACAACAATACGACAGCTGTGAAGTGGCATCTTTGGTTTCTTCCGGCTCTTTTATACTGCTATGTATTATTTTGGGCGGCAGAAAAACTACATGCGCAAAAGCTTGCTGAGTTTTTCATCCCGGTTCTTCTTCTGGGGCATTTTATGATGGAAGAGGCTTCTGTATTAACAGGGAAGGAATACAGAGTAATGGAATTTCGCAATTACTTATATACAGGCTTTCCTTTTTTTATGGCAGGCTTCTGGATACACAAACATCAGGAAATTTTAAAAAAACATCTGAAAGGCAGAGCCATATATTTGGGAATTATCATGGGGCTCGTTCTCTCAATAGGAGAATATTTCCTTTTGGGGCAGATGGAGCTTTTTACAGGTTCCGTTATTCTGACCTTCAGTCTGTTTTTCTTAGGAAT
>UQJE01000075.1 GCA_900541345.1 uncultured Blautia sp. | reverse complement strand
TCCAATACTTGTCACACTATTTGAAATTGTTATTTCTGTCAGTCTGACGCAGTTCTCAAATAAATAGGTTCCAATATTTGTCACGCCATCTTCTATAACAACAGACTTAATATTTGTATTATCATAAAAGATAGAGTCATTCCAATTATAATCCTCCATCTCCCCTTCTCCGCTTATAATCAGCAGCCCCGCATCATCTAAAGTCCAGGTCACTTTTTCGCCGCAGGTTCCACTGTCTATAATATTTCTTTCCCCGGCTTCTTCCTGTGGTTTTTCTTCCTCAGGCGTTATCTCCGTTCCCTGATTCTCTTTCTGTGCTTCGCCGTCTGTAACTCCCGGTTCAGCGGCTGCTGCTCCATCGTCCAGCGTAACAGAATCCAAGATTTCCGCCTCTCCGGAGCTTAATAAATCTTCTGCCCATACAGGCGCAGTTGATTGTGTAACCAGTGCTGCACATAATAATAAAGATACCACTTTTCTCTTCATGTTCTTTCCTCCATACTTTTAAAACAACCCAATATGTTCTATATATTTCTAATTATAGTACCCCCATTCTAAATTTTCAAGCAATTACAGCAGGTTATTTTGTCGAAACATGAAGTACCTAAATTTATAGCACGTAAGCCAAAAAAGAAGTAATTTCCTTACGGATTCCTTCTTTCAAATATGGAAGAAAGTTCAGAAGCAGAATAAACTATATAGATACATCAAAGGGGACTGTAATACACAGCCCCTCTTCGTGTCTTTTTACTATCTCTCCCCTACCAATGCAACAAGTTCCTTTACCGTATCTTCATCTGCCCATTTTTCTAAATACGGAATCACATCTCCAAAATATTTCTTTTTTACTCCGGATAGTTGTCGTATATCGCACCAATAAAATTCCCCTTTCCCTTTCTTCATCTTTAACGTTTCGTATGCCCATATCAGTTTTCTTGCCCATGCTTCCGGGAATGTTTCTTCATATTCTTTTAAAATTTCTCTACATTTTGGCATTTTGGCAAGCCGGTGTGATGGTATTTGTAATCTTTTATATATCAATCGTTCAGAAACCCTTTCCGGTCTTCCGATTTTACTGTCAGTACCCGTATATATATCGTGAGCAAGTATCTTTAACTGAGAAGCAATTTCTATATCGTACTGCTCCCAGTTTACCGGAGAAAAATCTTTTACAGCATGACTGCTCTTCTCCTCTTCTATCTCTTCATCCGTCAGTTTTGGAAACATCAATTCTTCTACTGGGATTCCTATAAAAAATGCAATCTGACAGATAACAGAAAAATCATATAATGTATCGGATAAAAGCACTCTCTGTACCTGGCTCATACTTGCAACGCTGTTCAACGCAAGATCTTGATAATATCCCTGCATATCTTCTGTAATTTTTGCGGTATACCTGCATGTACCTGTTGATTTCATATAAGTTGTTTTCTTTAGCCAATGATACAGGACTGCACGAATAGGAATCTCATTGTCCAAATGAACAGGGGTATCAAATAATTGTTCCATATAATTTGCAAATTGTATCTTTCTTGGATTATTTTCAAATACAATCTCCGTCCTATGCTTTTCTGTATCAGGTATATTTAATTCGGCAGCAGAAAACGTGTAAGTATTCATGCTTTTCACTGGAATATGGGAATCCATCAATTTACATTGGTGTTTGGGACAAAGACAGAGATTCCGTATCTGGTGCTTTCTGTGCCAGTAAGTTTCTCCATATTGTTCTCTATCCTCTCTGGCACATATCGGACAGTATTTTAAATATTGCTCCTGTTCACATCTTGGAGAAACAGAAAAAAGATGATGTACGTCACAATTTCCATGTTTTAATTGATACAGGGTTTCTTTTTTCCTCTTCAGGGGAAGAAATCGGGCATATTGCGGATACATGGTATGGCATAGAATCATATCATTCATGGAATATATCTTTTCTATGCTGTTCTTCGTTTTCTGATTTAAGTTTCCTATAAACTCTTTACTTGGGTAGTCTGATTTTTTACAATATAATTCCTGTAAGGTTCTTCTATTTCCAATATTCCCGGAATGGACAGCATAGCGACAAAACCAACTGTATACCAGTTCATCTGGATATAATTCAGGCAAGTATGCAATCATATCTCAACCTCTGTAATGGTATAATGTTTCTTTAACAGTTCCACCATATTTTTATTTTCTGCTTTAGATATGTTCGCCAATTTCTGAACGGAACATTCCTCTGCATCCTTTTCTTTCTCTACGTTTATAGAAACTTTATCAGAAACAGCCTTTCTTTGCCGTGTATTTGCAGATTGTTTTTTTATCACAGAAGGGTGAATATATCCATGAAGCATGGACAATCTTTTTACATAGGCTTCCTGTAGCATTTCCAGATTTAATACTTCTTTTCCTGTTAGTATAGCAATCTCCTGCGCATCATGTACAAGAGATACCACAACAGAAATGACACCGCCTGAATGCTCATACAGCCATTGTGTTATCACGTCTGTTATCTCGATTGACTGTTTCACATATTGATAATGGAATAATGCCTTACAAAAACTTTTGAAATATCCATCATAAGGCATAACTGTATATTGCAGTCCAAGAGAACGCCTTGCAAGCTGCATTGCCTGTTCAAAAAACATAGTGCTTTCCGGTGTTCCTACCATGCAGATGCTAATACCACTGTTATTGATTAACTGTGTCAATGCTCCAATAAGACTTTTTCCATTTTTAGAATTTGCCACATTCTGTATTTCATCTACAATAAGCATTCCTATGTGGTTCAAGGCAATATTACTGACTGCCCCAATTAAAACGTCCGTGGTGGAAGCTCTTGATTTTACTGCATGATGGTAATGTTCCGTTCCCAGTTCTTCGTCTACTTTTCTGAGGATTTCAAGCAGCAGTCCTTTTACAGAAGAATCAAAAGGGCACTGTACAACCAGACAGGGAATTAATTTTACATACGGTTTATTTATTTCTATCACACGATTTTCTGTAATCAAAGAAATAGCTCTGCTGATCGCACTGCTCTTTCCTATACCAGAAGTTCCAATGATGGTAAAGGAATCAGAACCGCCTAAAATCCCTTGATAAGATTGTTTTTGCATTGCTTTGTAATTTTCATACCGCTGTCTTATTGCAATTTCTGTACTCTTTTTCTGCATGGAACGCAGCAATGCAAGATACAGTTTGCTGTAGATTTCCATGCTCATCTGGGAAGGGATATATAACTGGTACAGATCAGATAATGCCATCAACCGTACTGCTGATTCCCGTTTCCTGATTTGCTCATCGTAAGACGGAAAAACAGATAATGCAGAGACAAGCTCTTGTCCTGCTTTCATTTCCGGAAGCAATTTTATAAATTCAATCATTTTCATATCCCCTTCCCGTATTGTTTATTCGGTTTTTTCTCTTCTCTCTTTGTCTTATCCCTTCACATTCTTTTATATCTGTTGTTGCATGATTTTTCACGGAAGAAGCAATAATTTCTATCGACTGTGCAAGATGTATCTGTGCCTGTATGTTCTCTGTTACCGATTTTTTTACCAGTTCTTTTTTTCCCTTCTTCATATGTTCCACCTCGGCAAGATTCTTTCCAGAATACCTGCTTTCTATCAATGTGAACGGAATAAAAGAACCATTTTCTTTCAACCACACAACCGTAACATCATCAGGATTGTACGAAACTGTAACTTTCCCTCCTGTTAAATATCTTTCTGTGTAATCCTCATTTTTATAGCGCATCTGATTTACTTTCAGACCAACTCTTGAAAATTCTCCTGTTGTACGGGGAAGTAAAGTAAGAATAAGCTGCTCTTTGTTTACCGTGATTAAATTTGCGCCTGACTGTTTTCGTCCCCATTCCCATAAGGTGTTTGCAAATGGTGGGATTTGATTTTTTATCATCTCTTCTGTATATGGAAAATTTTCTATCATTCTGTGTGAGTTATAATAAATAATGCAATGAAGAATCACCTTTTCAAAATCTTCCATAGTAAGACAGGCATCTTTCCGGTAGTCATGCGCTCCTCTTTCCTGATAATCCGCTTCAATGACACCTTTTCCTTTTAAATGTGGTTTATATGTGTTCTGTATCAAATCAAAAAACTTCTCTACAGCTCCTTTTAATTCCGGTCTATATGCAGGAAGATTGATTACAGTAGCACCAAGCTCTGTTATTTGCTCAAAATTTTCAGACTGATATTCCATACCCATATCTGTTACCAAAAGCGCAGGAAGCTGATTGCTGTCCCATTGGTATTTTTCAATAAAAATACCATGTTTCTTACACCACTTCTGTTTATCTTGGATGATATTTAACATTAGTCCTCTGAGGGAATAAACACCACCTTCCCATGACAAAAGATAACCGCAGCATAAACTGCTATAAGCATCAATACAAACTGTTAAAATAGGTCTGCCAGCCAGTTTTCCAGCATCATTGACAAGGTAAATATCACATACAGTTGCATCAAGCATACCCATTCCTACAGAAGAAGCATATTCCTGAATGCCATCTCCCAGTAACGGGCGGTTATTTTTCTGATAATCTTTCAATCCATTTCTGGAAATGTAATACGTCTGCATCTTTTTTGTTTTCCTGTAAAAATATCTGAACTGATAAAAGGAAGGATACTCCGGTAGCAGATTTCCCATTGCATCACAGTATTTTTCTTTCAGCAGAAAAAGATATGCTGTGTTTAAACTGTTTTTATGTTTTGTGTAAAAAAACTTGTTCAACGCCCATCTCATATTTTTTTCATCTTGTGAGAGACATACATTCTTTCTGTTTTCCTTTGGAGCAAGTACCGATATATCTTGATAAGCAAGGTACAGACAAAGATAATGCCTGATAGTCTGCTTGCTTATTTCTTTTGTCACGGAAACAGAATGTATGATTTCTTTCCTTTTCTGCGTATCTGTTATAAACGGCAATACAGGGGAAATCATAGTAAACCGCTCATACATGATTTTTTTACTTTTCGCATCTGAAATATCAGACAAAACTATATGAGATACTTCTTGCAAATATATTTCTGGGCATGATACATATTGCTGCAACTCATCTCGCTCTCTCCACTCAGGCATATTTCTTTTCAGACAGTCAATGAGAAATACTTTGGAGAGATGAGTTTCAAGGATTCTGACAAAGTGACCATCATGCTCTAACAATTGATTTTTATAAAATATTTCATTCTGCATCAATCACAAGCCCCCAATCTGTCACACCATGTTTTATCCAGTATTCTCTGGAAGCATCTAATAATCTTACTGTCATAGGTTTGGTAAGATATTTTCGAAAGACACATTCCCGTACCATAAAATCTCCATCTGTTTTTATGCACACGAAATCAGATGTATATTCTCTACTGGAATCGTTTCCGTCAAACAAGCCTTCTAATAACACATTACATCGGATTTCCTGTATGGCATGGTCAGATTGAAGAACGTCAGCATAAGCAGATTGGATCGCATCATATGTTCTGCACACTTCACGACTCTTCCCTATTGTTTTCTTTTCACATCTTCCTTTGTACCCTTTCTTTCGCACAATCGCACCTCCTGATTTTGCCTTTCCATGTCCCAAAAATATCCCCAAAAATAAAATTCATTTTCCCAAAAATGATTTTCTTTCAGTTTTTCCCAAAAATATATTTTCGGGGAGAGGAAAGTATTTATAAAAGTATTGATTTTTCAAGGGTTACGGGATATTTTTTCATTTTGGGACTTTCCCAAAAACATAGGATGTAAAATACTCTATGTCATAGGGCAATCCCTTCTATCCTGTTTCGGGGCAAAAGTCCTATCCTTCTTGACTTTTTTCATTTTTCCCAAAAACGTAAAAAAATTAGTTCTATACCATTTTGATCAGGTAACGAACCATAATTTTCCTATTTTCATATCACCAAATAAAACTGAAATTTTATTCGATATTTCATCTCTCAAAACCCTTGAATTACAAGGCTTTTCTCAATTGTGCCAAAGTGAAAAAACGTAAAAAAATTTTATTCGATAACAAAAATGACCTTGAAAGCTGAATTTCTTCAGACTTCCAAGGTCACTCTTTACGTTTGGACACATATCATGTTTTTACATGATTTTCAATTTATACAGGATAAAAGGATTGCCCTAAAATAGGATATTTCCTTTTGCCCTACGACAAATTTTATTTATTATTATTTTTCGTTGATAGCTGCCTGTGCTGCTGCAAGACGAGCGATCGGAACACGGAATGGTGAGCAGGAAACGTAGTCCAGACCAATCTTATGGCAGAATTCTACAGATGTCGGGTCACCGCCGTGCTCACCACAGATACCGATGTGCAGGTTCGGGTTAACCGGTTTTCCTAACTTAATAGCCATTTCCATTAATTTACCAACGCCTGTCTGGTCGAGTTTTGCGAATGGATCGTTCTCGAAGATCTTAGCGTCATAGTATGCGTTCAGGAACTTACCAGCGTCATCACGGGAGAATCCGTATGTCATCTGAGTAAGGTCGTTTGTACCGAAACAGAAGAAGTCTGCATCTTTTGCGATTTCGTCAGCTGTAAGAGCAGCTCTCGGAATCTCGATCATAGTACCAACTTCATATTTCAGTTCTACACCTGCTGCTGCGATTTCAGCATCTGCTGTCTCAACAACGGCTTTCTTCACATATTTCAGCTCTTTTACATCGCCTACTAATGGAATCATGATTTCCGGGCAAACATTCCAGTCAGCGTGTGCTTTCTTCACATTGATAGCTGCACGGATAACTGCTTTTGTCTGCATTTTTGCGATTTCCGGATATGTTACAGCAAGACGGCATCCACGATGTCCCATCATCGGGTTGAACTCATGAAGAGAATCGATGATTGTCTTAATCTGCTCAACTGTTTTACCCTGAGAATCAGCAAGTTTCTTAATGTCTTCCTCTGTTGTAGGAACGAACTCATGAAGCGGCGGGTCAAGGAAACGGATTGTTACAGGATTTCCTTCAAGTGCTTCGTAAAGAGCTTCGAAGTCTGCCTGCTGCTCCGGAAGAATCTTCTCAAGAGCTGCTTCTCTCTCTTCCAGTGTCTCAGAGCAGATCATTTCACGGAATGCATCAATTCTGTTGCCTTCGAAGAACATATGCTCTGTACGGCAAAGACCGATACCTTCTGCACCTAACTCGCGAGCTTTCTTAGCGTCAGCCGGAGTATCAGCGTTTGTACGAACTTTAAGAGTTCTGTATTTGTCAGCCCATCCCATGATTCTTCCGAATTCACCTGCGATTGTTGCATCAACAGTCGGGATAACACCATCATAAATATTACCTGTGGAACCATCAAGGGAGATGAAGTCTCCTTCGTGATATTCTTTTCCAGCAAGTGTGAATTTTTTGTTTTCTTCGTCCATAGCGATGTCACCGCATCCGGATACACAGCATGTTCCCATACCACGTGCAACAACGGCTGCGTGAGATGTCATACCACCACGAACTGTCAGGATACCCTGAGCAGATTTCATACCTGTAATGTCTTCTGGAGATGTCTCAAGACGAACAAGAACAACTTTCTCTCCTCTTGCAGCCCATTCTACAGCGTCATCTGCTGTGAATACGATTTTACCGCAAGCAGCTCCCGGAGAAGCACCAAGTGCTTTTGCAACTGGCTCAGCAGCTTTAAGAGCAGCAGCGTCGAACTGAGGATGAAGAAGTGTATCCAGGTTACGTGGATCGATCATTGCAACAGCTTCTTCTTCTGTTCTCATTCCCTCATCTACGAGATCACAAGCGATTTTCAGAGCAGCCTGAGCTGTTCTCTTACCATTACGTGTCTGAAGCATATACAGTTTACCATGCTCTACAGTAAACTCCATATCCTGCATATCTCTGTAGTGTTTCTCAAGAGTATTGCAAACTTCTTTGAACTGTACGAATGCTTCCGGGAATTTCTCTTCCATCTCGGAAATGTGCATAGGTGTACGAACACCAGCAACAACGTCCTCACCCTGAGCATTTGTAAGGAATTCACCAAACAGACCATTCTCACCTGTAGCTGGGTCACGTGTGAAGGCAACACCTGTACCACAGTCATCACCCATGTTACCGAATGCCATCATCTGTACGTTTACAGCAGTACCCCAGGAATATGGGATATCGTTGTCACGACGGTATACATTTGCTCTTGGGTTGTCCCAGGAACGGAATACGGCTTTGATTGCACCCATTAACTGCTCTTTTGGATCAGCCGGGAAATCTGCACCGATTTTTTCTTTATATTCAGCCTTGAACTGGTTAGCAAGTTCTTTCAGGTCGTCTGCTGTAAGCTCAACGTCCTGTGTAACGCCTCTGTCTGCTTTCATTTTGTCGATAAGCTCTTCGAAGTATTTCTTACCAACTTCCATAACTACATCAGAGTACATCTGGATAAATCTTCTATAGCAGTCCCATGCCCAACGAGCATTGTTAGATTTCTCAGCGAGAACTTCAACAACTTCTTCATTTAAACCAAGGTTCAGGATAGTATCCATCATACCTGGCATAGATGCTCTTGCGCCGGAACGAACGGAAACAAGCAGAGGATTTTCTTTGTCACCGAATTTCTTTCCGGTAACACCTTCCATTTTTGTGATTGCTTCCATGATCTGAGCCATGATTTCATCGTTGATCTGTCTTCCGTCTTCATAGTACTGTGTACAAGCTTCAGTTGTGATTGTGAAGCCCTGCGGTACAGGAAGACCCAGGCTTGTCATTTCAGCAAGGTTGGCACCTTTACCACCCAGAAGGTTTCTCATAGTAGCGTTACCTTCTGTAAACATGTAAACCCATTTTGCCATTTTACATTTTCCTCCTAATTATTTGTTCTTTAAACATTTCTGTATGTTATATACGCACATAGTTTATTTTATAGATTTTTTTTCCATTAGTCAAGGCATATCTGGCAAAAAAGGGGAAAAACTTATTTAAAATACTATTTTCCCCTTTTTTTTGTGTTTAGTACAAGGTGTCGCGGAAGACCATTCACCATAATCGGCTGATAGTCTCCTTGAATAAGAGGTTTAATATAATCAATAAAATCTTTTGTTACATAGGAAGCATCCCGGTTCATCCAGTTTCTCGGAACAAGTTTCTCCTCATTTGCAATACGATGTACATCATAAATTCCTGTTGCAGACATATACGGATCATCGGAAACGCGGTCAATTACCACCATTTTTCCGGTATCTCCCTCATCTGCTGCCTTCACTGCTGCGCCGCCTACCATAAAAGCCTCATCAATATCCACTCTGGAAGCCATATGAGAAGCACTTCTCTGTAAAGTAGAAAGTTCTACTGCCCGTGTTTTACAGCCGCACTCTGCTGCCAGGAAATTTGCAAGATATGTGGCAGTTCCCTGAAGCTGTTTATGCCCAAATGCATCCACATAATCTCCTACGCTTCCAAGCTCGCACACATAGCGCCCGTCTGCCAGTTTAATCCCTTCTGATACAGCAATGACAATAGAGGATTTTTTCTTCAGCAACTCTTTTACTTTTGCAAGGAAGCGATCAATATCAAATGGAACTTCCGGAAGATAAATCAGATCCGGTCCGTCGCAGTCTTCTGTTTTAGCAAGAGCAGTTGCACCTGTCAGCCATCCTGCATTTCTTCCCATAATTTCCATGATAGTAATCATATTCTTTTTATAAGTAAGACCTTCTGCATCACGGATTACTTCTTTCGTAGAAGCGCCAATGTATTTAGCAGCACTTCCAAAGCCTGGAGTATGATCCGTAAGAGCAAGATCATTATCAATCGTTTTTGGCACTCCTAAAAACTTCTGTTTCTGCCCTGTCAAAATTGCGTAATCGGATAATTTTTTTATGGTGTCCATAGAATCATTTCCGCCGATATAAATAAATGCATCAATATCCAGCTTATTTAAAATGCCGAAAAGTTTTTCATAAATTTCTCTGTCCTCATGGATTTCCGGAAGTTTGTATCGACAAGAACCTAAAAAAGCAGACGGAGTCCGTTTCAGCAATTCGATGTCAAGTTCTGAATGAATCTGTGTGGAAAGATCAATATACTGTTCGTCCAGAAGTCCCTGTACTCCGTGAAGCATTCCATATACTTTGTCAAACCCACGCTCAATGGCATTTTTGTAAACACCTGCTAAGCTGGAATTAATAACGGAAGTAGGTCCTCCAGACTGTCCTACAATGATATTTCTTTTCTTACTCATGATAATCTTCCTCCTTATATCGGCTTATAATAGTTAATTTTACCAATATAAATAAATTAAGTCAAGAAATTATTGTGCGTTTTATCTCTGTTTTCTGTCGTTTACATATTTTAAAGAGTCAAAATGTCGAATTTTATTTTTTTAACAGTTCTGTCTTTTGAATATTCCTTTTTTCTCATATATTATTTTAAATAACATATTTTTCTATTGCTTTTGTTTTATCCCTGTGTTATAGTGAGTTTATCTTAAGTGCAGAACTGAAAAATCTTATTTTTGTTATTATTATTAACATTTTCAGAAAGGACTCAGCCTATGAAAAAATTATCTATTTCTGCTCTCGCAGAAACCGTAAGTACAAAAAGAAAAGAAAAATCTATGACACAGCAGGATTTATCTGACGCAACCGGAATTAACCGAGCTCTTATTTCCCGTCTGGAGCAGAAGGATTTCATTCCCTCTATCCCGCAGCTTGAAAAATTGGAGGAAATTCTGGGCTTTGAGATGGAAGAAGTTTTTGTGAACAGCGAAGAAAGGCATAAGCTCCCCTCCCCTTCACCTCTGAATATTGCAGTTGCAGGCACAGGATATGTTGGACTTTCCATTGCTACTCTTCTTGCACAGCACAATCATGTGACAGCCGTTGATATTGTTCCGGAAAAAGTAGAAATGCTCAACAACCGAAAATCTCCCATTCAGGACGAATATATTGAAAAATACCTGGCAGAAAAAGAACTTGATTTAACAGCAACACTTGATGGAGAAGCAGCATATAAAAATGCAGATTTTGTTGTCATTGCCGCTCCTACCAATTACGACAGCCAGAGAAACTATTTTGACACCTCCGCTGTAGAAGCGGTAATCCAGCTCGTTTTAAAAGTAAATCCAGCAGCAATTATGGTTATTAAATCCACCATTCCTGTTGGCTTTACAGAGTCTGTACGCAAAAAATACAACACAGAGAATATTATTTTCAGCCCGGAATTTTTACGGGAATCAAAGGCTTTATATGATAACCTTTACCCAAGCCGCATTATCGTATCCACTGACCCGGAAAACAAAGAGCTCACAGAAGCAGCCCACACCTTTGCCGCTCTTCTTCAGGAAGGCGCTATCAAACCGGAAATTGATACCCTGTTTATGGGCTTTACAGAGGCGGAAGCTGTAAAACTTTTTGCAAATACTTACCTCGCCCTTCGTGTTTCTTATTTTAATGAGCTTGACACTTATGCAGAAATCAAAGGACTGAACACACAGGATATTATTAATGGCGTATGTCTTGACCCGCGAATTGGAACTCATTACAATAATCCGTCCTTTGGATACGGCGGATACTGTCTGCCAAAAGACACAAAACAGCTTCTCGCAAACTACAATGATGTTCCTCAGAATATGATTTCCGCTATTGTTGAGAGCAACCGCACACGTAAAGACTTCATCGCAGACCGTGTTCTTCACATGGCAGGCTATTACAATTATGCAGACAGCAATCAATGGGAAAGCTCCAAAGAAAAAGAAGTAGTTGTAGGCGTATACCGCCTTACTATGAAATCAAACTCCGACAACTTCCGCCAGAGCAGTATACAGGGCGTTATGAAACGAATCAAAGCAAAAGGCGCTTCTGTTATTATTTATGAGCCAACACTGGAAGATGGAACTACCTTCTTCGGAAGCAAAGTTGTAAACGATTTACAGAAGTTCAAAGAAATGAGCAACAGCATTATTGCAAACCGCTATGACAGTTGCCTGGAAGATGTAAAAGAAAAATTATATACAAGAGATTTATTCCAGAGAGATTAATATTTATTTTACCAGGAAAACCCGTACAGAATGTACTTTTCTTCCGGTAAAGCAAAAGGGAATGGCTCCTCATAAAGAGTCATTCCCTTTTGTATATTTTCTCGTTAAATTCCTGCCAAAGTAAAGTTATGCAGCTTTTATAAACTTGCGCGAATTACCTTAGGACGGCAGCCTGCTTTTTCTAGTGCTTTTACAATCTGGTTTT
>UQJE01000074.1 GCA_900541345.1 uncultured Blautia sp. | reverse complement strand
GACGAATCATTTATCTATACTATAACTCTTTTTATGAAAAAATTCACTACCCAAATTTTATTTTTTTGTGTATAATTAAGTACAATCTATGAAAGGTAATTAATTCACATGCTTGTTAAAAAAATGCCTATTTTACAGTGGTTTCCAGACCTCGAGACTGTTAAAAACTTATCGTTCTCAGAGGATTTTCAAGGAGATTTCCGCCCCGTTTTTTATGATATAGAAACCACCGGACTATCACGAAATTCCACTTTTTGCTATCTGATCGGAGCGGTTGCTTTTGAGAATGGAAAATGGCAGATGTACCAGTGGTTCGCTCAGAGAGAACAGGACGAGCCCCTTCTTTTAAAAGATTTTGCCCGTTTTCTTTCCTTCGCCACGATTACAATTCAATATAACGGAAAGCAGTTTGATCAGCCTTATCTTGAAGCGCGGTATCACATACATAAGCTTTCCTCACCTTTTGAAGGGAAACCATATTTCGATCTTTATCAGGTCTTAAAGCCTTTAAAATCCCTTCTGAAGCTTTCTTCCATGAAACAGCCAATCCTGGAAAATTTTTTATCTCTTCCTGAACGTACTTATATGGACGGGCACGACTGTATCCGTCTTTTTCGAAATTACACAAAAAATCAGAACCAGGAATCTGCTGAAATTCTTCTTGGACATAACCAGGAGGATTTACAGGGTCTTGGACAAATTCTTTCCATGGTATCTTATTTGAATATAACAGAAGGAAAATATGAACCGGAGTCAGCATCTTTTGACGGGGAACATCTCCTTATAACCGTACGGCTTTTTGAGACGCTTCCTGTTCCCTTTTCAAATGGAACAACAGACTTTTATATAAAAGGGGAGGAAGAACTCCTCTACCTGATCATTAAAACGAAGAACGGCAAAACCAAACAGTATTATCCTAATTACAAAGATTATCACTATATCCCTTCCGAGGACACGGCAATGCCCAAATCCTTAAGCGCCTGCCTGGACAAATCTCTCAGAAAAGCCGCCAAACCGGAAACCTGTTATACCTGGTTTAACTGTTCCGGAGCATTTCTTACAAATAAAAAGCAACAGCTCTCTTATCTAAAAAATACACTGCCGTTTCTTCTTGGGACTTTAAAATAAAATATTTATACAGCAAAACAAGGGCTCTGCATTGCGGAACCCTTGTTTTTGTTATCACTTATAAAATTATTCTTCTTCAGACTCTTCTTCTGCCTGTGCAGGAGCTTCCAGAGCTTTCATGCTCAGGCTGATTTTTTTCTCTTCTTCGTTGAAATCAACAACTTTAGCTTCAATTTCCTGTCCGATAGAAAGAACGTCAGCCGGTTTTGCAACGTGCTCTCTGGAAATCTGAGATACATGAAGAAGCGCATCTACACCAGGTGCAAGCTCAACAAATGCACCGAAGTCTGTCATACGTGCAACTTTTCCTGTTACTACATTGCCTACTGCAAATTTCTCAGATGCGGAAAGCCACGGATTCTCTTCCGGGAATTTTAAGGAAAGAGCAATCTTATTTCCGTTGATTTCTTTAATAAGAACTTTAACCTGATCGCCTACGTTAAATACTTTCTTCGGATTTTCTACTCTGCCCCAGGACATTTCGGAAATATGAAGAAGTCCGTCTGCTCCGCCAAGGTCGATGAATGCACCAAAATCTGTTACATTCTTAACAACACCTTCTACAGTATCGCCAACATGGATTCTCTCCATAAGCTCTTTCTGTTTCTCTGCTTTTTCAGCAAGAAGAAGCTGTTTGCGGTTACCGATGATACGGCGTCTTCTTGGGTTAAACTCTGTGATTACAAATTCAATTTCCTGATCTGCATATTTAGACAAATCTTTCTCATATGTGTCGGATACAAGGCTTGCAGGAATAAATACTCTTGCTTCCTCTACGTTTACACATAAACCGCCGTCCAGTACCTGGGAAACGGTTGCTTTTAATATTTCCTGGTTTTCAAATGCTTCTTCCAGGCGTTTGTTGCCTTTTTCTGCTGCAAGTCTCTTGTAAGTTAAGATAACCTGACCTTCTCCGTCATTTACCTTTAAAACTTTTGCTTCCATAGCATCGCCAGGATGTACAACTTCTGCAAGTACAACGCTGGAATCATTTGAGTATTCATTCTTTGTGATAATACCGTCTGCTTTATAGCCGATATTCAGGATGATTTCATCTTCCTTTACATCGATGACCGTACCCTGTACGATTTCTCCATTTCTGATAGTCTTTACGGAATCTTCCAGCATCTGTTCAAAACTTAATTCTGACATGTTCTTGAACCTCCTCAATAATTTTCTTTGGGGTAGAAGCCCCTGCTGTAATACCTACAAAACTACTGCGTTGGAACATTTCAGAATCCAAGTCTACAGGTGTTTGTATATAGTAAGTATTTCCACATTCCTTTTTGCATATTTCAAACAGCTTTTGAGTATTGGAACTGTGCCGGCCGCCTATGACCAGCATAGTGTCTACCTCTCCGGCTATACTTCCTGCTTCTTTCTGCCGTTCTTCGGTAGCATTACAAATAGTGTTTAAAATATTTAGAATATTTAAAACATTATTATCATACCTCTTTTTGCGAAGAATTTCAACTAATTCTTGAAATTTGTTGTAATTAAATGTCGTCTGAGACACCACACACAGCTTTTTGTCCGCAGGAGGCACAAAATCTTCAGCTTCCTGTGCATTTTTCATGACTGTATATCCTCCAAGACACCAGCCACAGATGCCTTTTACCTCCGGGTGTTCCTTATCTCCTATAATGACGATATGACTTCCTGCACTGCTCTCCCGCTCTACAATTCTGTGTATTTTAAGAACAAACGGACATGTCACATCCACATAAGAAAGCCCCAGACGTTTCAGTTTATCGTACACAGCTTTTCCCACTCCATGAGAGCGAATAACGATTGTCCCCCTGGAAAGCTCAGAAAGTTCCTCTTCCGATACAACAGCCACACCTTTTTTTTCAAGGTCGGAAACAACCTCTTCATTGTGGATAATCGGTCCAAGGGTATAAATAGGGGAAACACCGGACTCAATAAGCTCATAAACCTTATCGACAGCTCTCTTCACTCCAAAACAAAATCCGGCTGTCTCCGCAACCTTTACCTTCATCTCAGTCTTTCACCTTCTCTTTGTAAATCCGGATGATTTCTTCTGTTACTTCCTCAATCCCCATTTTGGAGGAATCTACAAGAACAGCATCCTCTGCCTGCTTAAGAGGAGAAACCTCCCGGTTCATGTCTCTTTCATCTCTTGCAATAATGTCTCTCTTAATCTCCTCAAGATCACACGTTTCACCCTTTTGTATAAGCTCCTGGTATCTGCGCTGTGCCCTGGTGTCTGCGCTTGCAGTCAGATAAATCTTTACATCTGCACCTGGAAGAATCGTTGTACCTATATCCCGTCCGTCCATTACCACATCATTCTGTGCTGCAAGATTTCTCTGAAGAGAAAGGAGCTTCTCTCTTACTTTTCCGTTTGCAGAACTTACAGAGGCCATTTTTCCAACTTCTTCTGTACGAAGGTAAGAAGTTACATTTTCTTCTCCAAGAAGGACCTGCTGCTCCCCGTTTTCATAACAGATGGAAATTTCCGCACCCTGACATTTCTCCTCAATTTCTTTATGATTCTCTCCTGACACATGATTTTTCAGAAGATAATATGCCATAGCTCTGTACATGGCACCTGTGTCCACATAAATAAAGGACAGCTTCTTCGCCACTTTTCTGGCTATGGTGCTTTTTCCGGCACCTGCCGGACCGTCAATCGCAATATTACAACCCATTTTCTATCCTCCTTTTTTACTGAATTGCCTGCGCTGCAAGATACGCCGTAGACCAGGCAATCTGCAAGTTATACCCGCCTGTCACTGCATCCAGATCAAGAACCTCTCCTATAAAATACAGATTCTTTATTTTCTTGGATTCCATAGTGCCCGGCTGCACTTCCTTTACCGCTACGCCGCCTCTTGTAATAATGGCTTCCTTAAATTCGCCCATCCCTGTAATTGTAAACGGAAAAGCCTTTACAATTTCTTCAAAACCCAATCGTTCTTCTCTGGAAATTTCATGGATTTTTTTATCACCGGGAATGCCGCCAAGCTCCAGCATAACAGGCGTAAGAGAGGAAGGAAACAGTACGCCGATTACATTTTTAAACTGCTTATTCTGTCCGGCTTCAAACTCTCTCAAAACTCTGGTATCAAGCTGCTCTTTTGTAAGGGCAGGCTTCAAATCAAGATAGCCTTTACACTCTCCCTTTTTCAGCCATTTTCCCACATGAGCACTGGCTGAAAGAATCATTGGACCAGTCACACCAAAATGAGTAAACATCATTTCCCCAAAATCCTGATATATTGTCTTTTTTCCACACTTTATGGTAAAAGCCACGTTTTTAAGAGAAAGCCCCTGGAGTTTCGGAATGTATTCTTCTTCTGTATGGAGCGGCACAAGAGAAGGCTCTATTTCTGTTATTGTATGCCCCATCTCTCTGGCAAACCGGTATCCATCCCCCGTCGAGCCTGTCGCCTGATAGGAAAATCCTCCTGTTGCCACGATTACGCTGTCTCCTGACAAGAAGCTTCCGTCCTTTAAAACAACGCCTGTAACCGCTCCATTCTCTTCTACTAATTTCTTTACTTCCGTGTGAAGATGAATCTCCGCTCCTGCTTTTTTCAATGCTCTTTCCAGTCCTCTGATAACATCAGAAGAGTGATCAGATTCTGGGAACACTCTGCCTCCCCTCTCTAATTTAAGGGGAACACCCAGCTCCTCAAAAAAGCCCATCACATCTTGACTGTTCCAGGAATAAAAGGCGCTGTAAAGAAATTTGGGATTCTGCATCACAGCAGGAAACAGTTCCTCTGTGTCACAATTATTTGTAACATTACAGCGACCTTTTCCTGTAATATAGAGTTTCTTGCCCAGTTTTTCATTCTTTTCCAGAATATGGACCTCATGGCCATTCCTTGCAGCGTGAACGCCTGCCATCATTCCTGCAGCCCCTCCGCCTACAATCAATACTTTGCTCATGAAAGTACCTTCCTTAATTTTTTCTTTATAATCCAGTAAGGGAGCCTGCTGATACAGGCTCCCTGTTGTTTTCATTAAACCGGATATGCTCCGTTTTTCTTGTCTGCTGCTGTTTCATCAACCTTTGTCTGCTGTGCCTGACGATATTTGAAGAAATCAGTTGCAACCTGAGGGAACAGTGCGTAGGAAAGAACATCTTCGTCCTGCTCCTTGTACTGTACCATTTCACTTTCCAGCTTATCCAGCTCATTTTCAAGCAGGTCTGCCGGACGGCATGTAATCGGTTCTACATCGCCAATACATTTTTTCTGTACTTCTGCGTTGAACGGTTTTGCTGTTGCACCGTATTTTCCGCTTAATACATCCTTTGTTTCTTTTGTAACCATCTTGTATCTCTCGCCCATAAGAACATTGAATACAGCCTGTGTACCAACAATCTGAGAAGACGGAGTAACAAGCGGCGGTTCGCCAAGGTCTTTACGTACACGCGGTACTTCTTCCAGAACATCGTAGAATTTATCTTCTGCATGCTGCTCTTTTAACTGGGAAGTAAGGTTTGAAAGCATACCGCCCGGTACCTGGTAAAGTAAAGTCTTGATGTTTACGCCAAGGTTCTTCGGATTTAACAGACCGCTGTCAAGCGCTTCGTCACGCATTGGACGGAAATAATCTGCGATCTCAGCAAGAAGCTGCTGATCAAATCCTGTATCGTACGGTGTACCCTTGAATGTTTCTACCATAACCTCTGTTGCAGGCTGGGAAGTACCAAGAGCAAATGGAGACATTGCCGTGTCGATGATGTCAACACCTGCCTCTACTGCTTTTAAGTAAGTCATAGAAGCAACACCGGATGTGTAATGTGTATGAAGGTCGATCGGAATCTTCACAGTTTCTTTCAGTGCTGTTACAAGCTCTGTTGCTTTATACGGAAGAAGAAGACCAGCCATATCTTTGATACAGATAGAATCTGCGCCCATTTCCTCGATACGTTTTGCAATGCTTGTCCAGTATTCCAGTGTATACGCATCTCCCAGTGTATAGGAAAGCGCTACCTGCGCATGTGCTTTTTCTTTATTTGCTGCAGAAACGGCTGTCTGAAGATTTCTTAAGTCGTTCATACAGTCAAAAATACGGATAATATCAATTCCGTTTGCAGCAGATTTCTGTACAAAATACTCTACTACGTCATCTGCGTAAGGACGGTATCCAAGGATATTCTGTCCACGGAAAAGCATCTGTAATTTTGTGTTTTTAAATCCGTCACGGAGTTTACGAAGTCTTTCCCACGGGTCTTCCTTCAGGAAGCGAAGGGAAGCGTCAAATGTTGCTCCACCCCAGCACTCTACTGCATGGTAGCCGACTTTATCCAGTTTATCTACGATCGGAAGCATCTGCTCTGTGCTCATACGTGTTGCAATCAAAGACTGATGAGCGTCACGCAGAATGGTTTCCACAATTTTAACAGGTTTTTTTTCAATTTCTGCCATTGTTCTACTCCTTTTATTTTTTTATAACAAGGAAGTTCGATTCACGAAATTCGACCTTCGCTTACACGCCGAAAATAGCCATAAAGGTTCCGGCAGCTACTGCTGTACCGATAACACCGGCAACGTTTGGTCCCATAGCGTGCATTAACAGGAAGTTTGTAGGATCTGCTTCCGCACCTACCTTCTGAGATACACGGGCAGCCATCGGAACGGCAGATACAGCGGATTGATTTTTCCGCCGGAAAGCTTACACATAAGCTTACCAAGCATAACACCGCCAAATGTACCAAAAGCAAAGGCAACAAGACCTAATAATACGATTTTCAGGGTATCTAAATTCAAGAATGCCTCTGCACTTGTGGAAGCACCTACGGAAGTACCCAGAAGAATAACTACAATATACATAAGAGCATTGGATGCTGTTTCTGTAAGCTGTTTTACAACACCACTCTCTCTGAAAAGGTTACCAAGCATCAGCATACCTACAAGCGGAGCTGTTGTTGGCAGAATCAGACAAACAACGATTGTGATTACGATTGGGAACAGGATTTTTTCCAGTTTAGATACAGGACGAAGCTGTTCCATTTTAATCTTACGTTCTTTCTCTGTTGTAAATGCCTTCATAATCGGAGGCTGGATAATCGGCACAAGTGACATATAGGAATATGCCGCCACCGCAATCGGTCCCATAAGAGCTGTCTGTCCAAGCTTACCAGCAAGGAAGATAGATGTAGGACCGTCTGCTCCACCAATGATAGAGATTGCTGCTGCTGCTTTTCCGTTAAATCCAAGGAAGATTGCAAGGAAATAAGCTACATAAATACCAAGCTGTGCTGCAGCGCCCATAAGGAAACTCTTCGGGTTTGCAATCAAAGGAGCAAAGTCTGTCATGGCGCCTACGCCCATGAAGATCAGAGATGGAAGAATACTCCACTCATCCAGGATATAGAAATAATGAAGAAGTCCACCTACTCCATTTGACATATCTTCCGGTCTTGCCATAATATCAGGATAGATATTTACAAGAAGCATACCGAAAGCGATAGGAACAAGAAGCAGCGGTTCAAAACCATGACGGATTGCCAGGTATAAGAACACACATGCCACAATTATCATCAGATAGTTTCCCCATGTCAGATTAAAAAACGCAGTCTGATGAATCAGGTTGGACACGGTATCTACTACATAAGACATTTGATTCCCTCCCGTCTTAGTTCATTGTTGCTAAAGTATCTCCGTTTTCTACAGATGCACCTTCTGCAACGTCAACACTTGCAATTGTGCCATCCTGAGGAGCTACTACCGGAATTTCCATTTTCATGGATTCCAGAATTACAACACTGTCACCGGCTTTTACTGCCTGTCCTGCGGAAGCTACAATTTTTACAACTTTACCAGGTACAGAAGCAGTAACTTTTACTGCACCAGCGCCTGCTGCAGGAGCTGCTGCCTTTGGTGCTGCTTTCGGAGCTGCCTTTGGTGCTGCTGCCGGTGCTGCAGGAGCGGAAACGCTTCCTGTCTCTTCCACTGTAACTTCATATGCTGTTCCGTTTACAGTAATTGTATAACTTTTCATTTTAAAATCCTCCTAATGTCATTTATCTTTTTTTACGATTAACTTTACGGATAGAGCGGACAACAAATCCGTCTGTGCTTGTTCCCTCGCTTGCTGCAATTGCTGCTGAAATAACAGCAATAAGCTCTGTATCGTCTGTCTCCTCCACTACAGGTGCCACAACAACAGGAGCAGGAGCAGGAGCTTCCTTTTTCTCTTCTTTTTTACCGCCGAAAATAACCGGTACAAATTTAAAGAGATAAATAATAAAGGAAAGGAAAATCAGCATGATAAATACAGTTCCGATTCCCATTAATGTATTTAATCCTGCTCTCTGTAAAGTAACGCTCATAGGATACTTCACATCTACGCTCATGGAAAGAGGAGTACCCATCTCATCAAACAGGTAAACAAAATTTGCATCTGCTTTTTCGAAGAGAACCGGCACCGTTACGGTATACTGGTCATCTGCAAGTACGATTTCTGTTTCTCCTGCTTTTGCCTGATCGGCACTTTTTTCTCCTACTTCTTCCTGTGAATTTTCCCATGCTTCCATTGCGGATACAGTAAAGTCATCACCGGATTCAGTATAAGCATCAATCTCTTCCTCAGAAAGAGGAATAATTGTCTCAGTAAGCCCTTCTGCCGTCGCAATAAGAGCCTCTTTTACGTTGGCATCAATTTCCTCTTCTGCCCATACAACTGCTGTACCGGCCACTGTAAGAGACGCCGCACAGGCTGTTGCTGCAAGGACAGCAGAAATTTTCTTAAAAATACGCTTCATATGCTTCACCTCGCTCAGACCGTTCCGTGTTTCTTGGATGGGCGGTCTTCTCTCTTTGTGAACAGCATTTCAAATGCTCCGATTACATATTTTCTTGTATCAGC
Source organism: uncultured Blautia sp. (assembly GCA_900541345.1). Taxonomy (GTDB): domain Bacteria; phylum Bacillota; class Clostridia; order Lachnospirales; family Lachnospiraceae; genus Blautia_A. The sequence continues at coordinate 3,275 of UQJE01000074.1, read as the reverse complement.
CGGAGAAATTACAGAATCTACATAGCCTCTTGCTGCCGCGGAAGCTACACCTGACTGAAGTTCTCTGTACTGTGCTGCTTTTTCTTTTAAGGTTGCAGCATCTGCATCAGCGTACATAATTTTTGCAGCAAGATCTGCGTCCATCATTCCGATTTCTGCATTATCCCATGCAAACACCATATCTGCGCCTGTTGCTTTGCTGTTCATTGCAATATAAGCATTTCCGTAAGCTTTTCCGATGATCACATTTACCTTCGGAACAGTTGCATCTGCAAAAGCGTGTACCATCTCACCTACAGATTTTGCCATCATTTTTTCATTGCAAAGAGTAGCCTTAAAGCCAGTTACATTTGTAAGTGTAAGTACCGGAATTTCAAATGCGTCACAGAATTTCACAAATTCTGCTGCTTTTCTCGCGCCTCTTGCAGAAAGGCTTCCGTCAAATTCTTCCGCTTTGTTTCCTTCCTCGTCATAAATTTCGCTTCTGTTTGCAACAGCGCCCACAGTTGCTCCATTTAAGCGCATAAATCCTGTTACCACATCTTTTCCGTATGCGTCTTTTGTCTCAAGGAAAATACCGTTATCTGCAATTCTGGAAAGTGCAAGCGCTGTATCTCCTGCACAGTTTGCAATATCCTCACATATGCGGTTTAAGTCGTCTGTGCACTCAACAAAAGCATCGTTATCTTCGTTATTAGATGGAAGAAGGCTTACAAGTGCGCGGATTTTTCCAATAATTTCTTCCTCTGTTCCAACACCGTCAATCAGACCGGTTTCTTCACTCTGGAATTTTGCATCAGATGTATCACATTTGGAAATATGATTTCCTTCCAGTGCATTCGGGCTGTTTACAAACATTTTGCCTTTTTTCTCTTCTGCAAAAGTAAAATCTGTAAGAGCCGGAAGAACTGCCATACCGCCGCCGCATGTTCCGAAAATACCGGTAATCTGCGGAATCACACCGGAAGCAAGTGTTGCTTTCAGATAAATTTCTCCAAAAGCTTCCAGAGCATCTGTTGCCTCCTGGAGACGAAGTCCTGCGCAGTCAACAAGTCCGATTACCGGAGCGCCTGTCTTCATTGCCAGATCATACAGTCTGGAAATTTTCTTGGCGTGCATCTCGCCTACTGTTCCGTTTAATACGGAAGCGTCCTGGCTGTACACGTACACCAGATTCCCGTCAATCACACCATATCCGGTAATAACTCCGTCAGAAGGTGCTTTTTTTTCAGTCATGTTGAAATCTGTAGTTCTGGCTGTTACACTTTGTCCGATTTCAACAAAACTGTTTGCGTCCAGCAAGGAAGTAATTCTTGCGCCCGCTAAGCTTTGTGTTGCATTACTCATTCTAGTTTGCCCTCCATTTTATAAAAATTTTAAAAGTATAACCAAAAATTTAGCCAATTCTAATTGTACCTTTTTTTTCGTGAAATTTCAATAGCTTTCCCGTTTTTTATTTTTTAAATACAATCATTTTCTTCTATATAAAGCGGAAGAGGAAACCAGTTTTCTGCTGGTGGCCATTGTCCCGACAACTGCTCTCTTTTTGATGAAAGCGGCGAAAACAGAAGATGAACTGCCTGTTCATAGCTTAATTTCATGTCTGCCTCTTCCTCTTTCTTCTCACTCTTCCAGGCTTTTACCCCTTTTTCTGCTACTGTAATTTCCAGTAGTCCATATCCCTCTATCAAAAGTTTCACATTCCCCAGCGGCAGTCTGATTCTCCGGAATTTTTGCTCCAAAAGAGCCTCCACCAAAGGCGCAAACTGTAAAATACGTATATTGAAACAGGGTAGAATATTATAATACTCACATAAAGATTCTGCTTCAGCATACTCTTCCGTTCCCGGCGCTATATTAATAACCGTCTGAGAAAATCCTTTCTTAAACAGGCATTTCAAAAATGGTTTTAAATGTTTCTCATCTGTCAATCTCAATTCTGCTATCGCTGCCTTTTTTTCCTGAGAAACTACAGTACAATAACCACAGACTTTATTATCTTTATTCCACAGAACAAGAGGATGCGCTGACCAGGAACGTAAGATTTCTGAAAAATCTCTTTTTTCCCGCTTCATATGTAGAACGTTTTTACAAAACAGTTTCTCTATTTCCTCCAGATCCTCCTGTGTAAATTCCTTAAGCTCATATCCTTCCGCCTGTTCTTCTTTGACATTTGCCGGCCGAAATACAAATTGTATCTTTCCTCCTGTTGGTGCAAAACCATAATGTTCATATCGCTGACGCTGCCCATTCAGCACAATGCATACGCATCCTGCCTTTTCCAGCTCTTCCACCGCCGCTTTCATTAACCGGCTCATAGCCCCCCGTTCCCGGTAATCCGGAGATACACACACAGTGCCAATATGTCCTGTAAGAAGCTCTCTATCCCCTGCCTTCCAAATCATTGTCTGCGGAAGGATCAGCCCTTTTAACTGCCCGTCATTTTCCAACAGAATATGGTCTTTTACTGTTTTTTCCGGTTCTCCATATAATTTAGGAAGCAATGTTTCAAATCTTTCCTCTGATGTCTCTGTAAAAAAGCACATATCCGCAAAGTCTCGTACCCTATTTCCTTCTCCTGTTTTTCCTTTACGAATCATTTCCATAATAATCCCTCCATTACACACTCCATATACTTATGGTACATAAACTATCATGAAAAGGAAAAAACGTCAACAAAACTGCGATTGTTCATTGTTGTTTTCTTCAACTTATTCTCTGTTTTTTTCTTAGGATTTTTGTGATAGAATTACAATACAAAAATTATGAAAGGTGAAAGCCTATGCAGTACACCAGTTATTATCATTCGCCTATCGGAGAACTTTTTCTCGCTGCACAAGAAGACCATTTAACAGGCGCATGGTTCGAAGGTCAAAAATACTTTGCGCATAATCTTAGTGAAAAAACTGAAGAAAAAGAGATTCCTCTTTTTAAAGATGTAAAAAAATGGCTATCCATTTATTTTTCCGGAAAAGAACCGGACTTTACCATTCCTCTGCTTCTTACCGGCTCTGATTTCCAAAAGAAAATATGGAAAATCCTCTGCTCTATTCCCTATGGACAAACAATGACTTACGGCGAAATCGCAAAACAGGTTGCTGCACAAAAAGGGATTCCCCATATGTCTGCTCAGGCAGTTGGCAGCGCTGTGGGACATAATAAAATTTCTATCTTTGTCCCCTGTCACCGGGTAGTCGGAGTAAAAGGAAATCTTACAGGCTATGCAGGCGGCATTGACAAAAAAATAAAACTTCTGACACTGGAACATATAAATA
>UQJE01000073.1 GCA_900541345.1 uncultured Blautia sp. | reverse complement strand
TAAAAAATGAACAGCGCACCATTTTACTTGTCAGCCATAACCGGGTAGATATAGAAACATTGTGCGATACCGTATGCGAAATGGAACTTGGAGTTTTGCGCAGGATTTTGTGAAATCAATTTGTGTAAGAGACTATGAAGGAAAGTCTGTAAATAAGGTCTTCTATGATAATTTATTTTATCATAGAAGGCCTTTCATAACATTATTTGCAGTAAAAGTTTCACTTTCTCGTTTAAAGCAGGAGTTGATTAAATTATCCGTTTAAACGTTCATGATTTTCATAGGCAAGTTCCAGAAGAAGTTTGTATAATGGCTGAACATTAAACTTTTTTGGGAATTCCAGTTTATGAGATGCACAGGTTACATTATTGCTTTTAAAATAAGGGGAAGTTATATAGGTAAATGTAATTTCGCTATCATCAAATCCGAATCCGGAAGTTTCCATTTTAACATCAATAATAGAATTAAGATTAATGGATTCAACGCTCATTTTTGTACCGGTAGCCCCTTGCTTATCTGTAAAAATAATGCGCTTATCAGTGAAGATGAGCGAATCTCTTACAAGTTTAAAGCCCATTGTGATTTTTTCGTTGTCCATCAGATACATACCATATTCTTTTTCCAGTTCTTCGAGAGGAGCTTCACTGTAATTAGCAGAGAGCCCGCCCTGTAAAATATTTTTCATACCGAATGCCATAATGAGTTCCTCCTTTTATAATCTTTATTTTATATATGAATACAGCGAAAAGCCGTAAAAATATATTTTGTTTTATTTACGATATTTTCTAGCACTCCCTGTTTACATCTGCTTTGTCTATCATAATATTTAAAATTTCTGTATCTGTCTCACGCATTCCTACACGGCCGATATATCCCATACTTTTGATAGTTTCTTCTACATCTCCTTTTATAATTCCTTCTCCGGGAAGGAAGCTTTTATTTTGTATACTTAAATGAAAAGCCATGAGGGCAGCATCTACAGATGAAGCGATTTTGGCAGCACAGGAAGGCTTTGCTCCGTCACATACAATTCCGCCCACATTTCCGAGCGTATTGATAATAGTCAAAGATACCTGCTCGTAATTACCGCCGTACATATAGGTAATGCCGGCTCCTGCACCGCAGGCAGCGCTTACTGCACCGCAGTATGCGGACAGGCTTCCTATGTAATACTTCTGGTGAATCGCAATTAAATTGCTGACCACAAGAGAGCGGTAAAGTTTGGGTCTGGAAATATCCCATTCCTCCGCATAGACAATAAGCGGGAGAGAAACAGTAATTCCCTGGTTTCCGCTTCCGGAGTTTATGACAACCGGCATGGAACAGCCACCCATACGTGCGTCGCTTCCTGCAGCGGCTCTGGCGCAGGCACGGGTAATGACACCTTTTCCCCACGTGTGCATCAAAGTTTTTCCAATCTGAGCACCGTAATTATTATCAAGACCTTCCTGGGAGATGGCAGAGTTCATTTGTATCTGACGTTCCAGAACTTCTTCCACATCGGAAATTTTTACCTGGTCTGCAAAATCAAGAATATCCTTTACGGTAAGTTTGGATTTATCAATTTCAGGAGATGCTTCTTCTTCCTTTACCGGATTTTCCAGAAGAATGTTTCCGTCTTTTTCAATTTTGGTGATATTGGTATGATGATTTACAATTGTAACTTCTGCGAAATGCTCTCCCTTTAATACCCGGGCACGGATATAAAGATTTGCAACGTTTTCCTCCAGAGAACAGGAGCAGATTTTTTGATCCAGAAGTTCTTTTGTGCGGTCAATATCTTTTTGGGTTACATTTTTTAAAACTTCAAGCGCCTGGTCTGGATTTCCTCCTACAGCACCGAGAATAGCTGCTACATCAATTCCCTTCATTCCGCCAGAATTCGGTACAGTTACTCCTTTTACGTTTTTGATGATGTTTCCACTGCAGTGCATTTCAATGGACTGGGGAAATTCGCCCAATGCCTGAACAGCTTTTGCAGAGGCATAGGCAATGGCGATTGGTTCGGTACAGCCAAGAGCCGGAACCAACTCGTGTTTCAGTATACTTAAATAATTCTCATAAAGTGCAGAATTCATAATCTTCTCCTTCGTGTCAAATAATACAAACATTATAATATAAGCAAAGAAAAACCTCAATGTTTTGTTGAAATTTTCTAAAAATCTTGGTATTCTAAAGAAAGAAACGGAGGGGTTGTATGTACAGGGAACTTTATGAACTGCTTAATAAACAGGGCAGGGTAAAACGAGCTATATTTTTAGATGGAATTTATAAAGGAGAGTTCATGACGGAACACCACAGAGCAGGTGATTTCTGGTATCCATACCTGAAAGAAATAGAAAAAATAGAAGAAACAAAAATTCTTGACACAGAGAAAGGTCGTATTTTTGTGGAAATTCTGGAAAAGAATCCACATCTTGTAATTCTGGGGGGCGGACATGTTTCCTGTCCTGTGGCACACATGGCGAAAATGCTGGGATTTCATGTAACCGTCATGGACGACAGGGAAGAATTTCTTACGAAAGAGAGATTTCCTGATGCCGACGAGCGTATTTTGGGAAGCTTTGATGAGTTTGGAGAAAAGATACCGGTTTATGAAAATGCTTATTATGTGGTAGTCACAAGAGGGCATCAGGGCGACACCCTCTGCGCACGGCAGATTTTAAAGCGTCCTTACACGTATTTTGGTATGATTGGAAGCAGAACAAAGGTAAAACTTACAAAAGAAATGCTTCTTTTAGAGGGCTTTGAAGAAAAAGTGTTGAATTCCATTCATGCACCAATTGGTTTACCCATCGGGGGTGAGACGCCTGAGGAAATCGCAGTGAGTATTATGGCGGAAATTGTGCAGATAAAAAACCGGTTTAAAAGAGCTTTTAATGACGAAAAGATAGAAAAGGAAGTGTCAGAAGGGCAGCACGGCACAATGCTTACGATAGTTAGAAAAAGCGGCTCATCTCCAAGAGGAGTGGGCAGTAAAATGTTTCTTGACAGAGAAGGAAATGCATATGGAACCATTGGCGGGGGAAGCGTGGAATTTCAGGCTCTTCGCCACGCAGAAAAAAGAAATGAAACAAAGAGGGAAAAACCGGAAACGATAGCATATAACCTTTCACAGAAGGAGAGCGCAGACCTTGAAAATCTGGGTATGATATGCGGCGGAAATGTGGAAGTTTTATTTGAAAATTTATGACAGGAAAGGAAGACGGAATTATGTATAATGTACATTCGGCAAAAGCAGAGGAGTTTATAAACCATCAGGAGATTCTTGATACCATTGCCTGGGCAGAAGAAAATAAAAATAATAAAGAGGCAGTGGAAGCATTGATTGAGCGGGCTCGAGACTGTAAGGGGCTTACCCACAGGGAGGCGGCGCTTCTTCTTGCATGTGAGGATCCGGAACTTGTGGAAAAAATGTATGCGGCAGCAAAGGAAATCAAAAAGAAATTTTACGGAAACCGCATTGTGATGTTTGCACCACTTTATCTTTCCAATTATTGTATCAACGGCTGTGTATACTGCCCGTATCATGCGAAAAATAAACATATCCGCAGAAAAAAATTAACACAGGAAGAAATCCGCCGCGAGGTAATCGCGCTTCAGGATATGGGGCATAAGCGGCTTGCCCTTGAGACAGGAGAGGATCCCCAAAACAATCCTATTGAATATGTTCTGGAAAGTATCAAAACCATTTATGGGATTAAGCACAAAAACGGAGCCATTCGTCGTGTGAATGTAAATATTGCTGCAACTTCTGTGGAGAATTACAGAAAATTAAAGGAAGCGGGAATCGGTACTTATATTTTATTTCAGGAAACATACAATAAGGAAAGTTATGAAGCACTTCATCCAACGGGTCCCAAAAGTGATTACGCTTATCACACAGAGGCGATGGATCGTGCAATGGAAGGTGGAATTGATGATGTAGGCTGCGGCGTTCTTTTTGGACTTGAAACATATCGGTATGATTTTGTAGGGCTTCTAATGCACGCAGAGCATCTTGAGGCAAGATTTGGAGTTGGTCCTCATACTATAAGTGTTCCAAGAATCTGTCCGGCAGATGATATTGATACGGCTGATTTTTCCAATGCTGTTCCAGATGAGATTTTCCAGAAGATTGTGGCCGTTATCCGTATTGCGGTTCCGTATACAGGAATGATTATTTCCACAAGAGAATCTGTGTCCTGCAGAGAAAAGGTACTTGATCTTGGTGTTTCTCAGATAAGCGGTGGTTCCCGTACTTCTGTGGGCGGATATGCGGAGGAAGAAACGGAAGAAGAAAATTCTTCCCAGTTCGATGTAAGTGACAGAAGAACCCTTGATGAGGTAGTAAACTGGCTTTTGAAGCTGGGTTATATTCCGAGCTTCTGTACAGCCTGTTACAGAGAAGGAAGGACAGGAGATCGCTTTATGTCTCTTGTAAAAGCAGGACAGATTGCAAACTGCTGCCACCCCAATGCATTGATGACGTTAAAAGAGTATTTGGAGGATTATGCTTCCGCGGAAACAAAGGAAAGAGGCATAAAACTGATTGAAAAAGAGCTTGCCAATATTGAGCGGGACAAGACAAGGGAAATCTGCATTCGAAATCTTAAAGAGATAGAAAATGGGAAAAGAGATTTCCGGTTTTAATATTATGGCTTGCATAATTTGTAAGAATCATGTATATTGTTGAAGAGACGAGAGAGAAAAATACATATCGTTTTGTTCGCAGCAGGGATGCAGAAGCGTTCCGGAATCAGACAGTATGTTTTAAAGGAGGAACCAAAATGAAAAAAGCAGGACTTCTCGTGATGCTTCTCGGAATCATTTTCTGTATTCCGGGATGTGGCTTTACAGAAGGGACAGATGCAGTTGTAACTGTAATAAAGGCAACCCCGACACCGGAGCCTACTCCAACACCGGAGGTAACACCAACGCCGGAGGCAACTCCGACACCGGCGCCTGTGATTGAACAGACACCGGGAGGAACAAAAGTAGAAGTGAAAAACGGAACATATCAGACTACTGCAGCAGTCAATCTTCGTGCAGACTGCAGTGCAGAGGCAGAACTGGTTGGAAGTGTGGAGCCGGGCGTGCAGTTAAACAGTACCGGTGTATGTGAAAACGGATGGATTCGAGTAGATTATAACGGAACAGTATGTTATGCATCCGGTGATTATGTAACGGCTGCAGCAGCGGACACAGGCGCACAGACAGGCGCTGAACAGACAGCAGATGGAGCAGCTGCTCCGGCGGCAGAGGGCGCGGGTGCACCAGCGGTACAGTAATAAAATATGAGCGTACAGAGAAAAAGTCATGGCAGAGAGAAATGCCATGACTTTTTATGTATGATGCAAATTTTATTCCGGATATACGAGCCGTTCCGGTTTTATATCGTAAAGAACTTCCTCCAGATATTTTTTTGCCAGATATTTTGCCATAGGAAGATTCATGTCCAGATAATTTCCGCAGTCCTTTGCAGAAGCTCCCGGAACTTCACCCTGGAAGTCACGGATAAATTCAAAGGTTTCAATCATAAGAGGGAGAATGTCTTTTGATTCATAATCTCCATTTAAAAGAAGATAATTTCCGGTTCGGCAGCCCATTGGTCCCCAGTAAATCATTTTGCTGCCGAATTCTTCGTGATTGCGCAGATAAGTAGCTGCCAGATGTTCGATGGTATGGAGTTCGGCTGTATTCATAACCGGCTCTTCGTTAGGAGAAGTCATACGAATATCAAAAGTGGTGATGATACTTCCTCCTACTGCATCTTTTCGTGATACGTAAATACCCGGCTGAAGTTTTATGTGGTCAATAGTGAAACTTGTAATTTTTTCCATAATATATGAAGTCCTTTCCTGTTTTTTCTCATATTTTAGCAGACAATTCTGCATAACACAAGTACCGGGAATTGACTTTACCTTTGGGGAATGTTACACTATTAAGAAATAAAGGTAACTTTGGAGGAAAACATTATGATAGACGGAAAAAAAGTTTTGTTCAGCGGTATGCAGGCAACAGGAAATCTTACACTTGGAAATTATCTGGGAGCGCTGAAAAACTGGGTTACTTTAAGCGATGAATATGAATGCTTTTACAGCGTGGTAGATATGCACTCCATTACAGTGCGCCAGAATCCTGCAGAGCTTCGAAAAAGAGCGAGAAATCTTCTCACTCTTTATATTGCGGCAGGTCTTGATCCTAAGAAAAACTGTATTTATTATCAGTCCCATGTTTCCGGACATGCGGAGCTTGCATGGATTTTAAACTGCTTTACTTACATGGGTGAGTTAAACCGCATGACACAGTTTAAGGATAAGTCTGCAAAACATGCAGATAACATTAATGCAGGTCTTTTTACATACCCGGTTCTCATGGCTGCGGATATTCTTCTTTATCAGGCGGACGTAGTTCCTGTGGGAATTGACCAGATGCAGCATCTTGAGCTCACAAGAAATATTGCAGAGCGTTTCAATAATATTTACGGGGATGTATTTACAGTTCCGGAAGCTTATATTGGAAAAGTAGGGGCGAAGATTATGAGCCTTCAGGAGCCTTCCAAAAAAATGTCCAAATCCGATGAAAATCCAAACGGAAGTATTTATCTTATGGACGACCCGGATACAATCATGCGTAAGTGTAAACGTGCAGTGACAGATTCAGAGGGCTGTATCCGCTACTGTGATGAACAGCCGGGCATTAAGAATCTGATTGATATTTACAGCGCATGTACAGGAAAAGCTCCTGCGGAAGCTGTAAAGGAATTTGAAGGCAAAGGCTATGGAGAGTTAAAACCTGCAGTAGGAGAGGCTGTAATCAGTGTATTAAAACCCCTTCAGGACGAGTTTGAAAGACTTTCCAAAGACAAGGCGTATATTGATTCCATTATCAAAGAAAATGCGGAAAAAGCAAATTATTATGCAACAAAAACGCTTCGTAAGGTTCAGAGAAAAGTTGGTTTTCCGGATCGTATTCGATAAGCTGGAGGTTTAGAATGAGACGTAAATTTTTGACAGTATTATGTGTGACGGCAGTGAGTGCCTCTCTTTTAGGCGGCTGCGGCAGCGAGAAAAAGACAGAAGAAAAAGAAGCAGCCGGGGAAGTACAGGGAAATGAATTAAGTGACGGCTCGGATGATAGTTCTCAGGAAGAGGCGAAAGCAGAGGAGTCTGCTTCCGAGGAAAAGAGTCCGGAAGATTCTTCAACGGCAGAGGGAGTTATGCTCGATGTTTCCAAGACTTTGAGCGGAACTCATCATGCGGAGATGATTTTGAAGGATTACGGAACCATAAAAATGGAGCTGGACGCAGATACAGCCCCTCTTACAGTGACAAATTTTGTAAAGCTTGTTCAGGAAGATTTTTATGACGGGCTTACCTTCCATCGCATTGTTAATGATTTTATGATGCAGGGTGGAGATCCTGAAGGAAATGGAACTGGCGGCGCAGAGGAGACGATAAAGGGAGAATTTTCTAATAATGGAGTGGAAAATGATATTTCTCATACAAAAGGAGTAATTTCCATGGCGCGTTCTACAGATTATGACAGTGCCAGCTCCCAGTTCTTTATTGTCCAGGCAGACAGCACCTTCTTAGATGGGGATTATGCTGCCTTTGGACATGTAACAGAAGGAATGGATATTGTAGATGAAATCTGCAAAAATGCAAAACCGATTAACAGCGGTGGTCTGATAGATACACCGGAGCAGCCGGTAATTGAAGATATTATAATTGTGGATTAAAGGCGTATGACCATCACCGGAATGGGAGGATGATTTGGGCGATTATAATATTCTGTTTTAATAACGAGGAATTTACGGGGGTTCAGGTTTTGAAGCCATGCAAGTACAGCATCGCGTTCATCAAAGCCAGAATCCCCGCCGCTGTATATGCAAAGAGAAAGAAGTCCTCCTTTTTTCAGAAGAGAAAGGGCTTTTGTGAGAGCTGGAATGCTGGTCTCTTTTTTTGTTGCCAGGTTATGGTCCCCTCCCGGAAGGTATCCGAGATTAAAAATAATACAGCTTACAGGAGTATTTTCTGTATATTGGTCTATGTGTTCATGAGAATCCAGGATCAGGGTGTAATTTTTTGGTAATTGTTCTTTGTTTAGGAGCGCTTCTGTATTTGTCAGTGCCTGTTTTTGAATGTCGAAAGATAAAACGCGTCCGGAAGAACCGCAGAGACGGCTTAACAGCAGAGTGTCGTTTCCGTTTCCCATAGTAGCATCTATGCAGAAATCGCCTTCCTGTACCTGTTCCTTTATAAAATGCGCGCACCATTCTGTGATCTGATAGTTTTTCATGGTAAATTCCTTTCTTTAAGTATGTGATTTTGGTAATCCATATATTTTTATTATTATATTCCTACATAGACAGCAGGGCAATAAGATTTTTGAAGATACAATATGTATAAAAATCAATACAATAAGAAAGTTTATTGGATTTTAAAAAAGAATGCTCTATAATAAATATAAACAGGCAGAAGAAAATTAAAAAACAGCGAGGTGTACATAGTATGTTTGAGGGAAAAACAGTCCTTCTCTGTGTGACAGGAAGTATTGCGGCTTATAAAATTGCTTCTCTTGCAAGTGCGTTGAAAAAGCGACACGCAGAGGTGCATGTTCTTATGACGGAAAATGCTACAAATTTTATAAACCCGATCACATTTGAATCTCTTACAGGAACAAAATGTCTTGTAGATACCTTTGACCGGAATTTTCAGTTTCAGGTGGAGCATGTTTCCATTGCAAAAAAGGCGGACGTGGTTCTTATCGCCCCGGCAAGCGCCAACGTGATCGGCAAGCTGGCTCACGGGATTGCAGACGATATGCTGACGACAACGGTAATGGCATGTAAATGTAAAAAAATTATTTCTCCTGCCATGAATACCAATATGTTTGAAAATCCCATTGTTCAGGATAATCTGAAAACCCTTGCTCATTATGGGTTTGAGGTAATTGCTCCTGCAGAAGGGTATCTTGCCTGCGGTGATACAGGGGCAGGAAAAATGCCGGAACCGGAGACGCTTCTTTCTTATATTGAAAAAGAGATTGCCTGTCCTAAGGATATGCAGGGAAAGAAGGTTCTTGTGACAGCTGGTCCTACCCAGGAAAAGATTGATCCGGTCCGGTATATTACAAATCACTCTTCCGGAAAAATGGGATATGCCATAGCGAAAAATGCCATGCTTCGGGGAGCTGAGGTCATTCTTGTAAGCGGCCCTGTCTCCATTGCCCCGCCGCCTTTTGTAAAAGTTGTTTCTGTGACAACGGCAAAAGAAATGTTTGAGGCGGTCACTTCTGTAAGTGAGGAGCAGGATATTATTATAAAGGCGGCTGCAGTTGCAGACTATCGTCCAAAAGAAGTAAGCAGCGAAAAAATAAAAAAGAAAGACGGACAGATGTCCATTGAACTGGAACGTACAGATGATATTTTAAAATATTTAGGAGAACATAAACGTCAGAATCAGTTTTTATGTGGGTTTTCTATGGAAACCCAAAATATGCTTGGTAATTCCAGAGCAAAACTTGAAAAAAAGAACCTGGATATGGTAGCGGCCAACAATTTAAAGGTGGAAGGCGCCGGATTTCAGGGGGATACCAATGTTTTGACTCTGATTACACAGGAGGAGGACGTATCACTCCCGCTCATGAGCAAAGAGGATGCAGCTTCAAAACTCCTGGATAAAATTCTTTCACTTATGTAACCCATAAACCCAGCACCGTATTGTATCCCAAAAAGGGAACGATAACAAGGAGGAACAAAAATGAAAACTTCAAAAAAAGACACTCGTTGGATGGTCAGTGTTGCACTTATGGCAGCAATTGTAATTCTTTTGGCAAATACGCCGCTTGGAATGATTCAGCTGCCGATTATTAAGGCGACAACAGTCCATATTCCTGTAATTATCGGGGCTATTATTTTAGGCCCGGCTGCAGGAGCAATTCTGGGAGGGACATTTGGTCTCTGCTCTATGATTAGTAATACTACAGCCCCGACCTTGCTTTCTTTTGCTTTTTCCCCATTTTTAAGCAGCGATGTACCGGGGATTTTTAAAGCGTTATGGATTTCCATAGGCTGTCGTATTTTGATCGGCGTGGTATCCGGATGGCTTTGGATTGCTCTGAAAAAGCTGAAAATGAATTCTATTGTAGCATTACCGCTTGTGGGATTTGTTGGCTCTATGACAAATACGATTCTTGTCATGGGAAGTATTTATAAGCTTCTGGCAAATGAGTATGCAGCGGCAAAAGGTGTAGCTGCAAACGCCGTCTGGGGTCTGATCATGGGAACCATTACAGCGTCCGGAATTCCGGAAGCAATTGCAGGAGCTGTCTTAGTAGGAGTTCTTGGAAAAGTACTTTTATCATTTGTACATAAACAACTTGCAGTAGCGTGACAGAAATTTTAAGAAATAACAGGACAGGAATAATTTATGATTTTAGCGATTGATATAGGAAATACAAATATAGTAGTAGGCTGTATTGATAAAGAAAGAACATATTTTATCGAGCGGATTTCTACAGTGAGAACAAAGACAGAACTGGAATATGCGGTAGATATAAAAACAATCCTTGATATTTATCATATTAAGAAGGCAGAGCTGGAAGGGTGCCTTATTTCTTCTGTTGTGCCGCAGATCACAAATATTGTGCGCCTGGCAGCAGAAAAGATCCTGAAAAAAGAAGTACTTGTGTTAGGACCGGGTGTGAAAACAGGATTAAATATTCTGATGGATAATCCGGGACAGCTGGGAGCCGATCTCGTGGCAGATGCCGCTGCCGGTATTACGCATTATCCGGTGCCTCTTATTATTATTGATATGGGAACTGCAACTACGATTTCAGTGGTAGATGAGAAAAAACGCTACATAGGCGGTATGATCATGCCGGGGATTCAGGTATCTCTTGACGCTCTTACAGCCCGTGCGTCCCAGCTAAGCGGTATCGGTATTGATGAGCCCAAGCGAATCATCGGAAAAAATACAGTGGAATGTATGAAAAGCGGTGTGCTTTACAGCAACGCCGGAGCGATTGATGGCTGCATTGAACGAATTGAAGAAGAACTGGGACAGAAAGCGACAGTAGTTGCCACAGGAGGGCTTGCAAAAAAAATTATTCCTTATTGTAAAGAATCTATTATTCTGGATGAAGATCTTCTTTTAAAGGGACTTTTTGTGATTTATGAAAAGAACAGAAGGGGTGGTGTAAGTCATGAGGAAACAGAACAAAACAAATAGCGAACCGGTTCTTTTAACTACAGTATCCAGCAATTATCAGCTTGGACTTGTGCAGAGTATTTTGGAAGAACATAATATTCCCTGCCTGGCTCAGGACAGAGCAAGCGGGGGATATATGCGGGTTTATGCAGGAGGTTCTATTTTCGGGACAGATATTTATGTAGCTCCTGAAAATTTGGAAGAGGCAAGAGAACTTCTTGATGTTCTAGTTTTTGACAATATGGAGGAAGTTCCTGAGGACGAGCTCACAAAAGAAGCTATGGAAGCAGGAAGCCCGGAGGACTAATTTTGCATACTGAGGGGGGATGTTGTAGACGTTATGCATGAAACGCAAGAACAAAATCCTCCGGAACAGGGGCGGTAAAAGTAAGTGCCTTTCCTGTAATAGGATGAGAAAAATCAAGCTGGTAGGAGTGAAGTGCCTGCCGGCTTATTTTTTCGTAGTGGGGATTGTAAAGGTAATCTCCGGGAATGGGAAATCCAAGATGTTTTAAATGCACACGTATCTGGTGTGTTCGTCCTGTTTCCAGGTGAAGCTCCAAAAGTGAAAGCCCATTGGAAAAGGCAAGGCGTTCAAAGTGTGTAACAGCATGTTCTCCTTTTTCAAAGTCCACAGTTCTTGTAATGACAGAATTTGCTTCTCTTGCAATGGGAGCAGATACGGTGCCGTTTTCAGGAGTCATACCTTCTGCAAGAGCTAGATAAGTGCGGCGAATCTGACGTTTTTGCATCTGATTTCCGAGGAGTGCGGCACTTAAAGCATTTTTGGCAAGGATCAGGGCGCCTGTTGTATCACGGTCAAGACGGTTGATACAGCGATATACAAAGGGCTGCCCTTTTTTCTGAAAGTACCAGGCGGCGGCATTTGCCAAAGTGTTTTCATAATTTCCCTGTGAGGGATGAATCGGCATATTTGCCGGTTTATTGATAATGAGAATATCTTCGTCCTCATATAAAATGGAGAGAGGGATTTCAGAAGGTACGATATGAGGGGAGGTTTCTGTTTCCGGAATGCGGATATGGAGACGGTCTCCTTCTTTTAATTTTGTCCGCCCGAAAGCCTTTTCTCCATTTAAGAGAATGGCATCAGAGATGGTTTTCATGGAGGATAGAATATTTTTAGAAAAGCCCTTTTCGCGCAAAAAAGAAAGGATTTCTTTTCCTTCCTCCTG
>UQJE01000072.1 GCA_900541345.1 uncultured Blautia sp. | reverse complement strand
TTCTAACTCCCCATATATACTGGGGAATACATATCACAATTTGCGTAAACTACAACCAGCACACGGGGGAGCAGATCCGGGTATGATAGGAATTGGAGGCTTGGAAGAAAAAGGAATCAATCTGGCTGTTTCTATGAAATTAAAGGAAGCTCTGGAAAATCAGGGATTTACTGTGGTAATGACAAGACAGGAAGATAAAGGTCTTTATGAAGAAGGAACAAGAAATAAAAAAGTGCAGGATATGCAGAATCGTATTGAAATTATGGAGAAGGCAAAGCCGATTCTTGCAGTGAGCATTCATCAGAACAGCTACACAGAAGAAAGTGTAAAAGGACCTCAGGTCTTTTATTATGAAACTTCAGCAGAGGGGCAAAAACTTGCAGTAAACATTCAGAGCGCGTTGAATACAGAGCTTTCCACGGAAAGACCAAGAAAGGAAAAGGGAAATACAAGCTATTTCCTTTTAAAGAAGAGTCCATGCGTGCTGAATATAGTAGAATGCGGTTTTCTTACAAATAAACAAGAAGCGGAGCTTCTTCAGACAGAGGAGTATCAACAGAAGATTGTGGAGGCAGTGGCAAAAGGAATTGTTCAGTATATGGAAGGAAAGTAAGAGTGTTAATTTTTTGGGAACTGTCTTTTAATACAAGAATAATTCTGCTATACTTGAGATATTTAAGGAGTTTACAGCAGAAATGAAAAACTGTTGTATAATGGAAAAAAACAGAGAGAACAAAGGAGTCGTATGTTTGGAATTTTATACATAGTATTGTCTTTTCTGACAGGAAAGGAAGCGGCAGGATTTCTTTTAGAGGCAGGAGAGAACAGAGAAAAACGGGGAAATCAGATATGGCTTCTGATTTCTGCTTCTTTTGGAATCGGAACCTTATTGCTTACCTGGTGTGTGTATGTGGTATCGTGGTTTCTTCGCGTATGTGTGCACAGTGAAAAGCCGCTTTTTTATGGGAATCTTACAGTAATGACAGCGGCAGTGGCCGGGCTTTTCTTTTTATATCTTTACAGGACTCGGCATAATAGAAGCTGGAGGCTGCATGGCATTGTGCAGCAGAAACCCTTATTGAAAAAAGAATGTATTTTGTATGGGCTTTTGTTTCTGTTTCTTATGTATATCATGTTTTACGTTTTTTATATAAGAGATGGGATTTTATACAGCGGTTTTACGGTATACGGAGATTATGCGCCGCATACAGCCATGATGCGTTCTTTTTCTATGGGAGAGAATTTTCCTACTCAGTATCCTCACTTTGGAGGAGAAGATGTAAAATACCATTTTATGTTCCAGTTTCTTGTGGGAAATCTTGAATTTCTGGGAATGCGGCTGGATGTTTCGTATAATCTTGTAAGCGTATTTTCACTTCTTGGATTTTTGATATTTCTGTGTCAGACTGCAATGCGCATATCAGGAAGATTTGCTGCCGGTGTGTGGGCGCTCGTGCTCTTCTTTTTTCGAAGCGGGCTCACGTTTTTTCGATTTTTGTGGGAACATATTCGGACAGGAGATTTATGGAAAGCACTCAGTGAAAATTCAGAGTTCCTGGGATATACTACAAATGAAAACTGGGGACTTTGGAATTTTAATGTTTACCTGAATCAGCGTCATCTGGCTTTTGGACTTTTGATTGCAGGAATTGTCATCTGGGTGTTCCTTGATTATCTGGAAGCAGGGACAGCACATAAGGAGAAGGGATTTATCTGGCTTAAAGGAAGGCTTTTTACAAAAGAGACGTGGCGATGCAGAAATCTGGAAAAAGCTCTTTTGCTTGGGATGATTTTGGGGCTTACTTCTTTCTGGAATGGGGCAGCCGTAATCGGAGGACTTTTGATTCTTTTTGGCTTTGCTGCATTTTCAGATGGAAAGCTGGATTATGGGATCATGGCGGCAGTGACTGTGTTATTTTCGATTCTCCAGTCGAAGATTTTTGTGAGCGGTTCTGTGATGAGTCCGGCTATTCAGTGGGGATTTCTGGCAGAGGATAAGAGCCTGCCCGGTGTGATATGGTATCTGATACAGATCAGCGGATTTTTTGTGGTGGGACTTCTGATTCTTGCATTCTGGTTTGGAAGGCGGGAGCGCACCATGCTTTTAAGCTTTCTGTTTCCGCTGTTTTTTGCCTTTTTTATGTCACTTACTCCGGATATAAATGTAAATCATAAATATATTATGATTTCCTGGGCATTTTTAACTGTATTCTGGGGAGAGATACTGGCAAAATTTTGGCACGGAAAGTGGAAGAAGAAACTTCTGGCGTTTGTTCTTACAGTTTGCCTTACAGCAACCGGGTTTTATGATTTTGTAATTATTCTAAGAAATAACGGCTCGGGAAGAAGAGTGGCGGTAAATATGGAAAGCGATCTTACTGCATGGCTTTCGGAGCATCTTACCTCTGAGGATTTGCTCCTGACACCGGAATACAGTATGAGCGAGGTTACTATGTCGGGAGTTATGATGTACTGCGGATGGCCATATTATGCCTGGTCGGCAGGATACAATACAAATTACAGAGCAGGCGTGGCAACAGAAATGTATACGACAGAAGATAAGGAGCGGCTGAAAGTGCTTGCACAGCAGGAGGGCATTACCTACATTCTTTATCAGGAAGGAATGACGTTTGAGGAGAAAAACTGCAGGGAGGATACGATAGCGGCTGTTTATCCTCTTGTATATCAATCAGAAGATGGGAGAATAAGAATATATGAGACATGATGATATGAATACGTCTTCGTATAAAGAAAAAATAAAAACATGGCTGCCTGAGACAGCAGCCGCACTTGTGCTTTTAGGACTTTGTGCGTATCTTCTTAAAAAAGATGCCTGGACATTTCTTTCCTGGTGGATTCTTGCACTTCTTATGGGAATGGTGGCTATGCCGGTGACAGGAAGGCTGTTTTCTCATTTTAAGGATAAGGGCTGGTTATTTTCCAAGGTTTTTGCTGTCTGTGCTACCGGATTTTTTACATGGTTTCTTGTTGCAGTGGAAGTGCTCCCCTTTACGGCAGCCGTCTGCATCGGAGTCAGTGTAATATTCGGTGTTTTCTGTATGCTTCTTTTTAACAGGCAGCAGAAAAAGGGGATTGAGTGTTATCCTGTTCAGGAAATGAAGCTTGTTGTCCGGGAAGAACTTCTGTTTTTCGCTGTATTTCTCATGTGGACGTATCTGGCAGGATTTCACCCGCAGGCATACGGGACAGAAAAATTTATGGATTACGGCTTTATGGAAGCCATGATGAGAAGCGATGTTTTGCCTGCGAGAGATTTATGGTACAGCGAAGGGCATATTAATTATTATTACGGCGGACAGTATTTCGCTGTGTTTCTCACAAAGCTGACAGGAAGTCAGGTGGAACTTACGTATAATCTGATGCGTACCTTTGTGGCTGCATTTGCTTTTGTTCTGCCATTTTCTCTTGCGTATCAGATGAGTGTGGACAGGCTGAAGAAAAATATTTTCGGGAAGAAAAGATATATTCCTGCAGCAGCAGGAATGACAGCCGGTCTTGGTGTATCCATAGCGGGAAATATGCACTATGTTGTGTACAGTAAGATTATGCCGTGGATACAGAAGCTTTCCGGTGCCGAAAATGTGGACAACTACTGGTTTCCGGATGCAACAAGGTATATTGGACATAATCCGGACGTGCCGGATAAAACCATTCACGAATTTCCCTGTTATTCTTTTGTTCTGGGAGATCTTCATGCCCATGTGGTAAATATTATGTTTGTCCTTTTGATCTTGGGAATTTTATATGCCTGGTTTTATAGATACGGAAAAAACAGGGACTGGAATGGAGATATAAAAGACAAATCTTTCTGGAAAAAAGAACTTTTTATGCCGCATATTATTTTGGCTGGAGTTCTTCTTGGAATATTCCAGTGGACAAACTTCTGGGATTTTGTGATTTATTTTGTTGTTACGGGAGGAGTTGTTCTTTTCGGGAATATCACACGTTTCGGAGGGAAATGGAAGACGGTTCTTGCGGCGACGGCAGCGCAGGGAGCGGAGGTTTTTTGTATAGGAAAGATTGTTATTCTGCCTTTTACCATGAAATTTGAGACAATGGTCCAGGGAGTGGCTCTTGCACAGAATCATTCCAGATTTTATCAGCTTATGGTACTGTGGGGTCTTCCTGTATTTGTGACAATTATCTTCCTTATCTGTGTTCTTTCGGAACGTCTCAGAAAAAAGAGGAACAGGAGCATTTATCAGTGTATGCGCTCTATGGACTCCTCAGATTTATTTGGGATAATTCTCGGGTTATGTGCCATTGGACTTGTGATAATTCCGGAGCTGGTGTATGTGCGTGATATTTATGAAAATGGAAACGCAAGAGCAAACACCATGTTTAAGCTGACTTATCAGGCGTATATTATGTTTGGGATTTTAATGGGATATGCGATTTTCCGCCTTCTGACTTTTTCCAGACAGAAAATATTAAAAATCTGTGCAGGAGCGGCTTTATTTTTTCTGCTCTGGACAGTGGGATATTTTGGAAACAGTGTACGCGCCTGGTTTGGCGAAGTGTGGAAGCCGGAAAAATATCAGGGATTAAATGCGGTAACTTTTCTGGAAACAGATTTTCCGGAGGATGCGTCTGCTATCAGATGGCTCAAGGAAAATATAGAAGGCGCGCCGGTTGTCCTGGAGGCAAATGGAGACAGTTATACAGGATATGAACGTGTTTCCGCAACGACAGGTCTTCCCACAATTCTTGGCTGGTATGTACATGAGTGGCTGTGGAGAAATAATGTGGAGGACGTAAATGAAAAAAGTGCCGACGTGGAGACGATTTATACTTCCTCGGATATGAATGCTGTGAAAGCCCTCCTTGAGGAGTATGAGGTTTCTTATATTTTTGTAGGCTCCAAAGAGAGAGAAAAATATGGGGAAAGATTAAATGAAAGTCTTTTAAAAGAAGTTGGAGAAGTGGTGTATCAGGATCCAAATTACAATACGTATATTCTTAGAATAGAAAAATAGTTTACTACACGCAGGATTGAAATGAAAAACAAGGAGGCAGCATGGAAGGTATCAGTAAAAAAATATATCTGGAACTTGATATTCCAACGGAGGAAGACAGCCGCTCCGATCAGAAGCGTATTCAGGATGGATTGGAGAAAGAGGGGATTCATGCAGTAATGTCTTTCTATGTAATGAAAAAACTCTATCCTCTCTGTGAGCAGGCAGGCTGGAAAGTGACGGTGTCTCTCGGCTGGGATGGGAATTGCTGGAAGATTGTGGATATAGAAGAGGGCAATACGGTCTGCCGCCATTATGGATATGCAGTAGATTTGGGAAGTACAACAGTTGTGACACGGCTTGTAGATTGTGAAACGGGCGAATGTCTCTGTGAGGTAAGCAGATATAACAGACAGATTGCGTTTGGTACGGACATTCTCACCAGAATCTTTTATGAAAAAGATAACGAAGCTGCAAGAAGAGAAATTCAGAGTGCAACCGTAAAGACGATTTGTGACAATTTAAAAGAAATTGAGGAAAAAACAGGGATTTCATCTGGCAGGGACGGAATTCAGATGGTGATTTCCGGGAATACGACCATGATACATTTTCTGCTGGAAATGGACGCATTTTGCGTATTTTCCACACCTTATGCTGTACATGCGGATGCTCCGGGATTTTTGCGGGGAACAGATCTTGGGATTCCGGTTAAAGGATACGTGTACTGTATTCCGGGAAAATCGAATTATCTCGGCGGTGATATTATAAGCGGCATATTGGCGACACAAATGTACAGGGGAGAGGAGATTTCTGCATTTTTTGATATTGGAACAAATGGGGAACTTGTAATCGGAAACAGGGAGTTTTTACTCTGCGGTGCCGGTGCAGCAGGTCCGGCGCTGGAAGGCGGTGTGGTACATACGGGGATGCGCGCATGCGATGGAGCTGTGGACAGAGTGAAAATTGAAGATGGAGAATGCAGATGTCATGTGATAGGAGAGGGAAATGCCAGAGGAATTTGTGGCTCCGGAATTGTGGATCTTCTTGCGGAGCTGTTTCTCAATGGATGGATTAATATTAAGGGAAGATTTCAGCCGGAAAAAAGTTCTCTGATTCAGGAAAAAGAAGAGAGGCTCTGTGTGGAATACGAAAAGGGGCTTTATTTTTATCAGGATGATATTGATGAATTTCTGAAAACAAAGGCTGCAGCTTATACAATGGTAGAGTATATGTTCCGGGAATCCGGGATTTCTATGGAAGAGCTTGGGACATTTTATGTGGCAGGCGCCTTTGGGAAACATGTATCAAAAGATTCTGCCATTACAATCGGTCTTTATCCGGATATGGACAGAGAACATCTTGTAAGTGCGGGAAACTCCTCACTTGATGGAGCGCAGAAGCTGCTTCTTCAGAGAGAGCTACTTGATGATATAGAGGAAATTCTGGAAAAAATGGTGTACGTTCAGTTTGGGGCTGTGGGAGATTTTCTGCAGATGATGGTTGCTGCACAGGCGATTCCACATACAGATATGGAGAGATTTCCGACAGTAGCTTCTGCCTTTCGCGCTTTACGAACAGAAGAAAATCGTGTACAATGTAGCAGAAGAACAACGGAAAGCAGGTGGATAAAATGAGAGCAGAAATCATCTCCATGACGGAAGAGAAAATCGATAAAGAGGGAATGAAAAGAGCCGGGGAGATTTTAAAAAACGGAGGTCTTGTGGCTTTCCCTACGGAGACGGTTTACGGGCTTGGAGGAAACGCTCTGGACCCGCAGGCTTCCATGAAAATATATGCGGCGAAAGGCAGACCTTCTGATAATCCGCTTATTATCCATATCGCAGATATGGAAAGTCTGAAAAAGATTGTCAGGGAAATTCCGGAGAAAGCCAGGATTCTGGCAGAAAAATACTGGCCGGGTCCCCTTACCATGATTTTACAGAAGGCGGATATAGTTCCGGCAGAAACAACGGGAGGACTTGACAGCGTTGCCGTGAGATTTCCAAGCGACAAAATCGCACAGGAGCTGATCCGGGCGGCAGGAGGATATGTGGCGGCGCCCAGCGCCAACACTTCCGGAAGACCGAGTCCCACTACAGCTTCTCATGTAAAAGAGGATCTTGGAGAAAGAATTGATATGATCCTGGACGGAGGAACCGTTGGAATCGGTCTGGAATCTACAATCGTAGATTTTACAGAAGAGATGCCGGTTGTGCTGCGCCCCGGATATATTTCTCTGGAGATGCTGAAGGAAACATTAGGAGAAGTAAAGATGGATAAGGGGCTGATTTCTCCGGACAGTAAGGTTCGCCCGAAGGCGCCGGGAATGAAATACAGACATTATGCGCCAAAGGCAGAGCTTTCTATAGTGGAAGGAGAGATTTCCCAGGTAGTAAAAGCCATCAATGATTTTGCAAAGGAAGCAGAAAAGCAGGGGAAAAAAGCGGGTATTATTGCCACAGAGGAAACAAAGGGACAATATACGTGCGGAATTGTAAAGTGCATTGGAAGCCGGGAGGAAGAAGAGACCATTGCGCATAATCTTTATGAGGTTCTTCGGGAGTTTGACCAGTGTGAGGCAGATGTTATTTATTCAGAGGCTTTTTATACTCCAAGAATGGGACAGGCAATTATGAACCGCCTTTTAAAAGCGGCAGGACATAAAATTATAAACATACAGGAGGATACAAAATGATAGCATTAGGAAGTGACCACGGTGGATTTGAATTAAAGCAGGAGGTTAAGAAGTATCTGGAAGAGCAGGGAATTGCTTATAAAGATTACGGCTGTGACAGTGAAGAGGCAGTAGATTATCCTGTTTATGGAAAAATAGTAGCAAATGCAGTGGCATCAGGAGAATGTGAAAAAGGTATTTTAATCTGCGGAACAGGAATCGGTATTTCTATTACTGCAAACAAAGTAAAAGGAATCCGTTGTGCTCTTTGTTCTGACTGTTTTTCAGCTGAGGCGACAAGACTTCACAATGACGCAAATATTCTTGCAATGGGCGGTCGTGTAGTCGGCGCAGGGCTGGCTGTGAAAATTGTGGATACATTCCTTAATACACCATTTTCAGGTGATGAGAGACATATCAGGAGAATTGCACAGATAGAAGAATAAAATACCGTCGGGGGGATTTTAAATGGACAAAAATCAAAAACGACAGGATTATCTTTCCTGGGACGAATATTTTATGGGGGTGGCCATTCTTTCCGGAATGCGCTCCAAAGACCCTAGTTCCCAGGTTGGAGCCTGCATTGTAAGTGAAGACAACAAGATACTTTCTATGGGATATAATGGATTTCCCAAAGGATGCTCAGATGATGAATTTCCCTGGGCAAGAGAGGGAGAGGCTCTTGAGACAAAATATCTGTATGTGACGCACAGCGAATTAAACGCCATTTTAAATTACAGAGGGGGAAGTTTGGAAGGGGCAAAGCTTTATGTATCTCTCTTCCCGTGTAATGAATGTGCAAAAGCAATTATTCAGGCAGGAATAAAGACGATTGTGTACGCCTGTGATAAATATGCAGACACACCTTCTGTTATTGCATCAAAAAGGATGCTGGACAGAGCAGGTGTGAGATATTATCAGTATTCGCCTACAGGACGTGAGATTTCTTTTAAAGTGTGATAACGATACGAAGGAGCTGTCACTTTGCGGTTTTTTGACCGTGAAAGGGATGGCTCCTTCTTAGCTTTTATTTGTCCATTCCGCAGAGGGAAGAACTCTGGATCAGTTTTCGGTCATTTACTACTGCGTCATAGAAGCGGTAACCACCGGAAAAATTATATGCGTCATATCCTTCGCCTTTTAAAATACAGCAGGCAATATAGCTTCGAAGACCGCTCTGGCACATAACATAGACAGGTTTGTCCTTTGGAAGCTTATTCAGGTTTTCGCGGAGCTGGTCAACTGGGATATTGATAAAGCCAGTTACATGGCCGCGGGAAAATTCCCCTTCTGTACGTGTGTCAAGAAGTGTTACGCTTCCATCAAGAGGAAGGTCGTTGATATCCTCAAGGTGAAACTGTTTCAACTGTCCGGAAGCAATGTTTTCAATCATAAATCCAACCATATTTACCGGGTCTTTGGCGGAGGAATAAGGAGGCGCATAAGCAAGATCCAGCTCATTTAAGTCCGTGGCTTTCATTCCGGCACGGATTGCAGTTGCCAGGACGTCAATTCGTTTATCTACACCTTCATATCCTACAATCTGAGCGCCGAGAAGGCGGTAAGTTTCTTTTTCAAATACCACTTTCATTGTCATTACTTTGCCGCCTGGATAGTAGCCGGCATGACTCATAGGAGAAAGAATTACTTTGTCAACAGAAAGCCCTGCTTTTTTTGCGCTTTTTTCATTGAGTCCTGTAACGGCAGCAGTCATATTGAATACTTTGATAATGGAGCTGCCCTGTGAGCCCGAATACCGGCTGTCTTTGCCGCAGATATTGTCGGCAGCGATGCGTCCCTGTTTATTTGCAGGACCTGCAAGAGAAATCAGGGAATCTCCACCAGATACAAAGTGTTTTACCTGAACAGCATCTCCCACAGCAAAAATATTTGGAACAGAAGTTTCCATTCGTTCGTTTACTATGATGCTGTTTTTTATGCCAAGTTTCAGACCAGCCATTTCTGCAAGGCGAGTATCAGGAGAGACGCCGATGGCGAGAACTGCCATATCCGCAGAAAGCGGGGCTTCTTCTTTTAAAAGTACGCGCACTCCGTTTTCTGTTTCTTCGAAGCCTTCTACTGTATGCCCGAGAAGAAGGCGGATTCCATGACTGCGCATTTCACTGTGGATAAAAGATGCCATATCTTCATCAAAAGGATTCATAAGCTGTTTCGGGCGCTGAATAATGGTAACCTCCATACCGAGGTGACGGAGATTTTCTGCAAGTTCAAGGCTGATGAAACCGCCTCCTGCCAGTATGACAGAGCGGGGCTTCTTTTTATTAATATAGTCTTTAATACGGAAAGTATCTTCCACGGTGCGAAGCGTAAAAAGACGGTCGATGTCAGTTCCCGGGACTGGGGGAAGAGATGGTTTTGCCCCAGGGGAGAGCAAAAGTTTATCGTAGCTCTCCTCAAACTCCGCACCGGTTTCCAGATTTTTTACAGATACAACGTTACGTTCTGCATGAATGGCAGTAACTTCGTGGCGAACCTTCATGGTGATCTGAAACCGGGAGAAAAAGCTTTCCGGTGTCTGAAGGGTAAGGGCCTTAGGCTCTGTAATGGTATCGCCTATGTAATAAGGCAGACCACAGTTTGCGTAGGAAATATATCCGGAGCGTTCAAATACGATAATCTCAGCCTGCTCGTTTAATCTTCGGATTCTGGCTGCGGCAGTTGCTCCTCCTGCAACACCGCCTATAATGACAACTTTCATATTAGATTTCCACCTTTCCTGTATAGGAGGCAATACCTCCGGAATTTTTTACATTTGTGTAGCCCATGTGGGTAAGAAAATCAACTGCCTGCCGGCTTCTGCTTCCGGAATGACAGTATACAAAAAGCGGGGTGTCTTTTTGTGAAGTTACGGAAGAAATATTTTGAATAGACTGCAGAGGAACATTCTTACTTCCGGGAATATGGCCTTCTCTGTATTCCTGAGAAGTACGGACATCTAAGAGAATGGCTCCTTCTGTTTCTTTATAAGCTTGTATTTCCTGATTAATATCAGGCATTTTGAAAAAATCGAAAAATCCCATTTAAACTCTCCTTTTTAAGTGAAATCAAAGTGAAAATTATGATCTTGCCATACCGTCTACGCTTAATACGACACCTGTAATGTAGGAAGCTTCATCAGAAGCAAGGAAAACAAAGGCATTTGCAATATCCTCCGGTTCTCCCAGGCGGCGAAGAGGAATCTGATTAATAAGCGGCTCTATCACTTCTTTTGGAACGGCTTTCATCATGTCTGTTCTTGTAATTCCCGGAGCCACTGCATTGACGCGGATGCCCTTCGGACCAAGTTCGCGGGCAAGAGATACGGTAAGACCATTAACTGCAAACTTTGAGGCAGGGTAGGCAAAACCGCTTGGTTGACCGGAGATGCTGACCATAGAAGATGTGGAGAGAATCACGCCGTTTCCTCTTGCAATCATACATTCACTTGCTGCTCTTGTAGCGTTGAAGACACCTTTTACATTTAAGTCCATAACTTTATCAAAGGTTTCTTCTGTGTATTCTGTGAAAGGTGTGCTTTCAGAAACTCCGGCATTATTTACAAGAATGTCTACGCAGCCATATTTTTCAGTAGCAGAGCGGAAAGCTTCCCGCACAGAGCTAAGGCTGGAAAGATCAGGACTGATACCGGCAACAATACTGTCCGGATGTTTTTCTTTTAAAAGAGCAACTGCCTTGTCGGCTGAGTCCTGTGAACTGGCTGTAAGGATAACAGTAGCTCCTTCCTGTAAAAATTTATCTGCTGTGGCGAAACCGATACCGCGGCTTCCTCCTGTAATAATGGCAACTTTATCTTTTAATCTCATATAGAAATCCTCCTGTATGCGTTATTTATGTATGTATTATATCCAGATTTATGAGAAAGTTCTGTGATGTGGTCACAGTTTTTATTTATCGAGAAAATAATTTTATAAAAAATAAAATTGGTTCTTGACATGAGAAAAGCTAAGTGTTATAACATAAATAGAACAAAGATAACAAATAAAACAAATAAAACAGAAAAGATATAAAGAGAAAGGGGACTGGACTTATGTTAAGACCGGGATTTTTTACAGGAGATGTATTTGATGACTTTTTTGACTTTCCATTTTTTGATGATAAACAGGAGAAACGGCAGACAGCCAATTGTCTGATGAAGACAGACATCAAAGAACTGGAAAAAGGCTATGAACTGGAAATTGACCTTCCGGGATATAAAAAAGAAGAAATACAGGCAGAGCTGAAAGACGGTTATTTAACAATCCGCGCAGTGAAAGCAGCAGAACAGAAAAAAGAAGAAGGAAAATTTATCCGCCGTGAGCGGTATTCCGGTTCCTGTCAGAGAAGCTTTTTTGTAGGGAAAGATGTGACGCAGGAGGACATTAAAGCTGAATTTAAAGATGGAATCTTGAGACTTCAGGTGCCGAAAAAAGAAGCAAAACCGGAAGTAGAGGAAAATAAATATATTTCCATTGAATAATATAGAAATAAAAAACAGAGTCCCCGGGAGTTTTTCCCGGGGCATTCTTAAATGTGGAGGAGGTGACAGTGGTGCAAAGAAAGGATTATTATGAAATCCTGGGAATTTCCAGAACTGCAGATGAGGGTTCCATAAAAAA
The DNA here is from genome assembly GCA_900541345.1 of uncultured Blautia sp. Classification (GTDB taxonomy): domain Bacteria; phylum Bacillota; class Clostridia; order Lachnospirales; family Lachnospiraceae; genus Blautia_A. Next base: position 315 of record UQJE01000072.1, on the reverse strand, counting down.
GGCATACAGAAAGCTGGCTAAGAAGTATCATCCGGATACAAACGGAGGAAATCCCCAGGCAGAGCAGAAGTTTAAGGAAATCACAGAGGCATATAATGTTCTGAGTGATTCTGAAAAAAGAAAACTTTACGACCAGTTTGGTCATTCTGCTTTTGACGGCAGCATGGGAAGCGGTGGAAACCCTTATGAAAATCCGGGAGCAAATTACAGGGAGTTTCATTTTGAAGGCGGAAATGCAGAGGATATTTTCAGAGATATTTTCGGGGATCTGTTCAGAGGCGGATTTCAAGAAGGTGGATTTACAGGACAGGGATT
>UQJE01000071.1 GCA_900541345.1 uncultured Blautia sp. | reverse complement strand
GAAAGGAAAAAATATGTGGGATTTTACGATTCGAGGAGTAGATGTTTATCATATTCTTAACTGGTTTTTTATTTACAGTTTTTTGGGCTGGGTATGGGAAACAGGATATGTGTCTGTAAAACATGGGAAATTTGTAAACAGAGGATTTGTAAGCGGTCCTTTCTGTACCATTTATGGATTTGGCGCTTTGTCTGTATATTTGATTTTGAAGCCGGTAAGTGATAATTTGTTTCTTTTGTATGTGGGAGGCGTGATTGTAGCAACTGCTCTGGAATATGTTACGGCAGTTTTGATGGAAAGCATTTTCCATACTTCCTGGTGGGATTACAGTGACCAGAAATATAATTTTCAGGGGCGTATCTGTCTTGGCGTATCTCTTGGCTGGGGCGTATTTACAGTGGCGCTGTTTCGTATCATTCATCCTGTAGTAGAAAGCATTGTAGCGCTGTATCCTGTGATCGTGGGAAAAATAGCAGTGACAGCTATCGGGATTTACTGGCTGGTTGACTTTTGTTTTTCAGCGGCGGCAGCTTCCAAACTCCATGCACGGATTCCTGTGTGGGAGAAAACGCTTGAAGAAATGCAGAATGAGATTGTTATGAAAATCCGGGAAAAAATGGGGATTGCGGAAATGGTGCGAGAGCTTTCTCTTGACAGTTTAAAGGAACGGCTGGAGGATCTGGAATTTTTAAAGGAAATCGACAAACGGAGAAGTTCTGTAACAGAAGAGTTTTCTGCAGAAATTCAGAGAAGAAAAGAGGCAATGGCTTCCAGGCTTGGTCGAAATGCCCATCGTTTTGTCAAATCGTATCCGCATCTGAACAGAGGTTATCGTATTCGTAAGGAACGTCATTTAAAAAACAGAAAGGATAAAAAGAATTAACATAAAGGAGGAACGTGAAATGGCTTTTTTAACCTTTAAAGGCGGTATCCATCCATATGATGGAAAAGCGCTTACAAAAGACAGCCCGGCAGAGACTTATCTGCCCAGGGGAGAAATGGTCTATCCTCTTTCTCAGCATATTGGGGCTCCGGCATCTCCTGCTGTACAAAAAGGAGACTATGTAAAAAGAGGACAGAAAATCGGCGAAGCAGGGGGATTTGTATCTGCTCCTGTACATGCTTCAGTGTCTGGTATAGTAAAAGGAATGGAGCCGCGCCTTGGTGCAACGGGAACAATGGCAAATTCCATTATTATTGAGAATGATGGAAAGTATGAGGAGACCGAATATGTTCCTGCAAGACTGGAGGAGCTTACAAAGGAAGAAATTTTGAAGCGTATTCAGGACGGAGGCGTTGTGGGAATGGGAGGAGCCGGTTTTCCCACACATGTAAAGCTTTCCCCAAAGATGCCGGAAAAAATAGAGTACGTTCTTGTAAATGGTGCAGAGTGCGAGCCTTATCTTACAAGCAATTACAGAAAGATGCTGGATGAGCCGGAAGAGATAGTAGAAGGTCTTCGCATTATGCTCGCGCTTTTTGAAAATGCAAAAGGCTATATCTGTATCGAGGATAACAAACCGGACTGTATTGAAAAAATGAAGGAGCTTGTAAAAGATATTCCGAGAATGGAGGTAAAAGAGCTTCTCACAAAGTACCCGCAGGGAGGAGAGCGTACCTTGATTTATGCTACGACAGGAAGAGAGATTAATTCTTCCATGCTTCCGGCTGACGTTGGCTGCGTTGTCGATAATGTAGATACAGTGGCTGCTATTTACAGGGCGGTGATTCTGGGAGAGCCTGTGATAGATAAGGTGATCACAGTAACAGGAGATGGGATTAAGACACCGAAAAATTTCAAGGTCTGTACAGGAACAGATCTTGCAGAGGTTGTGGAGGCTGCCGGGGGATTAAAGGAGGGCGTTTCCAAGGTGATCGCAGGCGGTCCCATGATGGGATTTGCTATGTATGATCTTCATGTGCCTTGTACAAAAACAACTTCCGCCTGTCTTTGCCTTAAAGAAGATCCTGTATCCAAAGCAAAGCAGACGGCCTGTATCAATTGCGGAAGATGTGTAAATGTCTGTCCGGGCGGTGTGATTCCTGCCCGCCTTGCTACCTTTGCAGAACATGGGGATATGGAAAGCTTCCAGAAATTTGACGGAATGGAATGCTGCGAATGTGGCTGCTGCAGCTATATTTGTCCTGCAAAACGTCCGCTTACACAAAGTATCAAATCCATGAGAAAAATGGTTCTGGCAAGCCGGAAGAAAAAGTAGAGGGGGTACGATAAATGGGTGAAATGTTAAATGTATCATCGAATCCACATGTGAGAGATAAGATGACAACAAGTAGAATCATGCAGCTGGTACTGATTGCACTTCTTCCGGCATCTTTGTTTGGAGTATGGAATTTCGGGCTGCGCGCGCTGGCAGTCATTCTTGTGACAGTGGCGTCCAGTGTGTTTTTTGAGTGGCTTTATAATAAACTGATGCACAAAGAAACTACAATAGGAGATTTCAGTGCAGCAGTAACCGGTCTTCTTCTTGCCTTAAATATGCCGGCAGGAATTTCACTTTGGATTCCTGTTCTCGGAAGCGCTTTTGCCATTATTGCAGTAAAACAGCTTTTTGGAGGCCTTGGACAGAACTTTATGAACCCGGCTCTTGCTGCAAGATGTTTCCTTCTGATTTCTTTTGCAGGAAAGATGACAGATTTTACAGTTTCGGAGTCTTTCCGCGGCGCAGTAGACGCAGTTTCAGGAGCCACACCTCTTGCATCTTTAAAGGCAAATGGAATCACAGATTCTTCTGTATCTGTTTTTCATATGTTTTTGGGAGATATTCAGGGAACAATAGGTGAGACTTCGGTTATTGCTATTTTGATCGGTGCAGCCATTCTTCTGGCATTTAAAGTGATCGATCTTCGCATTCCGCTTACATATATCGGAAGCTTTAGCGTGTTTGTGATTTTGTATATGCTGTTTTCCGGAATGGGTTTTAATATGGATTATCTTTTTACCCATCTGTTCGGAGGCGGTCTTATGTTGGGAGCCTGGTTTATGGCAACTGATTACGTGACAACACCGATCACGAAAAAAGGTCAGCTTGTATACGGATGCTGTCTTGGTGTTCTGACTGCTGTTTTCCGCTTGTTTGGAGGTGCGGCAGAAGGTGTATCCTATGCAATTATCTTCTGCAACATTCTTGTGCCTCAGATTGAGCGGTTCACACGTCCGAAGGCGTTTGGGAAAGGGGGCAAAAAATCATGAAAGGTTCTATTGTAAAAGATACGGCTGCCATTACTATTATTACCCTTGTGTCCGGTCTGGCTCTCGGAGTGGTACAGGATATTACGGCAGATCCTATAAAAAAACAGGAGCTGCTTGCAAAACAGAAGGCATATGAGGCAGTATTTGAGACGGCAGATTCCTTTGAGCCTGTATATGAGGGGGAAAATAAAGATCTGGAATCTTTTCTTGATGAAAATGGATATGGCATGCAGAATATTGACGAAGTGATGCTGGCGAAAGGGACAGAAGGAGAAGCGATTGGATATGCTTTTACGATTACAACAGCAGAAGGCTATGGCGGAGATATTCGTTTTGCTATGGGGATTCAGGAGGACGGAACCGTAAACGGAATCTCAATTTTATCCATATCGGAAACAGCAGGTCTTGGAATGAAGGCGGATACAGAAGAATTTAAAGAGCAGTTCCGGGAGAAAAAGACAGAGAAATTTACCTACACAAAGACCGGTGCGAAAGAAGAAGGAGAAATTGACGCATTAAGCGGTGCGACCATTACGACAAATGCAATGACAAATGGAGTGAATGCCGGCTTATGTGCCTTTCAGTATGTGAAAGGAGGCGCTTTTAAATGAAAGTAAATACACCTGGTGAGCGGTTATATAACGGAATTGTAAAAGAAAATCCAACCTTTGTGCTGATGCTTGGTATGTGTCCCACACTAGCGATTACTACTTCCGCTACAAATGGTATTGGTATGGGACTTACTACAATGGTGATTCTGGCGGCATCCAACCTGATGATTTCTCTTCTTCGGAATTTCATTCCGGATAGAGTACGTATGCCTGCATACATTGTAGTGGTAGCTTCCTTTGTAACAGTTGTGCAGCTTTTATTACAGGGCTTTATCCCGGCACTTTATTCAGCTCTCGGAATTTATATTCCGCTGATTGTTGTAAACTGTATCATTCTTGGAAGAGCCGAAGCATATGCGTCAAAAAACAAACCCATTGCTTCTCTTTTTGACGGGATTGGAATGGGACTTGGATTTACAGTGAGTATTACCTGCATCGGTGCTGTACGTGAATTGGTCGGCGCGGGAACACTTTTCGGACATCAGATTCTTCCTCTTGCAGATTCTGCTGCGGGAAAAGCAGGATATGAACCGATTACGATTTTTATTCTGGCTCCGGGCGCGTTTTTTGTACTGGCAGGTCTGTCTGCTTTACAAAATCGTTTTAAGATGGGAGCTGCAAAACGGGGAATTGATCCCAGCAATCCGGACTGCAAGGGAGGCTGTGCTTCCTGCGGAAATACTATGTGCAGGGGAAAAGGAGGTAAGGAGTCATGAAAGAATTATTGCTTATTATTGTAGGCTCTGCCCTTGTAAATAATGTTGTTTTAAGCCAGTTTCTCGGTCTTTGTCCCTTCCTTGGGGTTTCTAAAAGTGTGAATACAGCGGCTGGAATGGGAGGAGCAGTTATTTTTGTCATTACGTTGTCCTCCTTTGTAACAAGCGTTATTTATAAGCTGATTCTTGTACCGCTAAACCTTACATATCTGCAGACGATTGTATTCATTCTGATTATTGCTGCTCTTGTACAGTTTGTGGAAATGTTCCTGAAAAAAGCGATGCCTTCTCTTTATCAGGCTCTTGGGGTGTACCTTCCGCTGATCACAACAAACTGTGCAGTACTGGGCGTTGCTCTTATTAATGTGCAGAAGGATTACAGCATTCTGCAGGGAACGGTAAACGGATTTGCCACGGCGGCAGGATTTACGATTTCCATTATTCTGATGGCTGGTATTCGTGAAAAAATAGCATACAACAATATTCCGAAATCTTTCCAGGGATTTCCCATTGTCCTTATTACGGCAGGACTGATGGCGATTGCATTCTTTGGATTTTCCGGTCTGATTTAAGGAGGTGGCAGGATGAATGCTGGAGCGATTATTGCAGCAACTCTTCTTGTTGCAGCAGTGGGACTGTTTATAGGAATTTTTCTTGGAGTTGCGGGAAAAAAATTTGCAGTTGAGACAGATGAACGTGAAGTGAAGGTAAGAGAAGCCCTTCCCGGAAATAACTGCGGAGGGTGCGGTTATCCTGGCTGTGACGGTCTTGCAGCAGCTATTGCAAAGGGGGAAGCTCCGGTAAATGGCTGTCCTGTAGGAGGAGATGCAGCAGCAAAAGTGATTGCGGAGATTATGGGACAGGAAGTAGTGGAAACAGAGCGTCAGACCGCCTTTGTAAAATGCAGCGGAACATGTACGAAAGCAAAAGAAAACTTTGTGTACACAGGAGTGCAGGACTGCGAGATGATGGCTTTTGTGCCGGGTGGCGGTGCAAAGACCTGCACATATGGGTGCCTCGGTTTTGGCAGCTGCGTAAAGGCGTGTCCCTTTGATGCTATTCACATTGTAGACGGTGTGGCAGTTGTTGACAGAGAAGCTTGTAAGGCGTGCGGAAAATGTGTAGAGAAATGTCCGAGACATTTAATTGAGCTTGTGCCTTATGAACAGAAGATGAGAGTATTCTGCGCTTCTCATGCAAAAGGAAAGGCTGTCACAGAAGCCTGTGAGACAGGCTGTATCGGCTGTAAAAAATGTGAGAAGAACTGTCCGGCAGGAGCCATTACTGTGACGGATTTCTGTGCGCATATTGATTACTCAAAATGTACAAATTGCGGAAAATGTCGGGAAGTATGTCCGAGAGGCTGTATTCAGTTCTGAAAATAAAACAGCAGATTCCTCTTAAAAGTGATTTTAAGGGGAATTTGCTTTTTGTTTTTTCTTGTGGTATGATACAAAAGATATTTTCATAAATATTTTTTTAGAATTGGAGCAGTAACATGATTTCATTTATAAGGGGAACGGTAGCTGATATAACAGAAGTCTCTGCGATTATAGAGGCAGGAGGCATCGGCTATGAAATATTCATGACAGGAAGTGATTTGTCAAGGCTTCATGGGGGAGAGGAGCTGAAAATCCATACCCATTTTCATGTGCGGGAAGATGTAATGCAGCTTTATGGATTTCTGGCGAAAGACGACTTGTCTGTGTTCCGGCTGCTTTTAGGCGTAAATGGAGTAGGACCCAAAGGAGCTATGGGGATTTTATCAGGAATCACAGCGGATGAACTTCGTTTTGCCGTTTTGTCGGATGATGTAAAAACTTTATCCAAAGCGCCGGGAATCGGGAAAAAAACAGCCCAGAAGATGATTTTGGAACTGAAGGATAAATTGAAGCTTGAGGATGCCTTTGAATTAAAGCTTGCTCATGAGCAGGAAAAAGCAGAGCTTGGAGAAGCAGAAAAAGAAGATGGCAGACAGGAAGCGGTAGAAGCACTTGTGGCGCTTGGATACAGTGCCGCAGATGCACTTCGTGCTGTGCGTAAAGTTGGAGACGTTTCTTCTATGGATGTGGAAGCAATTTTAAGGGCAGCATTAAAGAATTTCTGAGAAAGCAGAGTGAATGATGGAAAAAAGAATTATTACAACAGATGTGACAGAGGAGGATTATTCTCTTGAGGGAAGTCTTCGTCCGCAGACTTTGGAAGACTATGTGGGGCAGGAAAAAACAAAGAGCACTCTGAAAATTTATATAGAGGCGGCAAAGCAGCGACATGACGCTCTGGATCATGTGCTGTTTTACGGACCTCCGGGACTTGGAAAGACAACGCTTTCCGGGATTATTGCAAATGAAATGGGAGTCCATATGAAAATTACTTCCGGTCCTGCAATTGAAAAGCCGGGAGAGATGGCAGCTATTTTAAACAATCTGCAGGAGGGGGATATTCTTTTTGTAGATGAAATTCACAGGCTGAACCGTCAGGTGGAGGAAGTTCTGTATCCTGCAATGGAAGATTTTGCCATTGACATTATGATTGGAAAAGGAGCTTCCGCACGTTCTATTCGTCTGGACCTTCCGAAGTTTACCCTTGTGGGAGCTACAACAAGAGCCGGGCTTCTTTCTGCTCCGCTCCGTGATCGTTTCGGAGTGATGCACCATCTTGAATTTTATAATCAGAAGGAGCTTACAATTATTGTGCTCCGTTCAGCGGGTGTTCTGGGCGTGGAGATTGATGAGAGAGGAGCAGCGGAGATTGCGAAGCGTTCCAGAGGAACGCCCCGACTTGCAAATCGTCTTTTAAAGAGAGTGAGAGATTTTGCCCAGGTGAAATATGATGGAAAAATAAGCTATGAGGTGGCGTGTTTTGCCCTTGACCTTCTGGAAGTGGATCAGTACGGCCTTGACCAGACAGACAGGAAAATTTTGAAAACCATGATTTTGAATTTTAACGGCGGTCCTGTAGGTGTGGAGACGCTGGCAGCATCCATAGGAGAGGATTCCGGTACGCTTGAGGACGTGTATGAGCCGTATCTTTTGCAGAATGGTTTTATAAACAGAACGCCCAGAGGAAGAATGGCAACTGTGCTGGCATATCGGCATCTCGGATTCGATTATCCGGAAAACGAAAAATAAGAAGGAAAATAAAGTAAAAAATCCTATACAATTCTACAAAATTCGAGTATAATTGGTATGATATATGTGTGAATGCAATTTATATTAGAAGATAATACGCTGCTTGACAGCGATGAAGTTACAGGGAGGATTATCGGAATGGCGGTAAAAAACACAGCACAGGTAATCATCGGCGGAAAGATTATTACACTTGGCGGCTACGAATCTGCGGAATATTTCCAGAAGGTGGCATCCTATATGAATCATAAACTGGAAGAGCTGGTAGACATGCCGGGATACAGCCGGCAGCCTGTGGAGACAAAGCATATGCTTCTGAGTCTTAATATTACAGATGATTATTTTAAGGCAAAAAAGCAGGCGGAGATGTTTGAACAGGATCTTCGTCAGAAAGATCAGGAAATGTACGATTTAAAGCATGAGCTTATTTCTCTCCGTATGCAGATTGAAGAAGCGCAGAAGAACCAGCAGGAAGCGTTGGAGCAGAGAAGTCTTCTGGAAGGCAAGGTCAACGAGCTGGAGAAAGAGATGGACGAATTATTAAAATAAAAATGCAAAGGGGGATTGCTTCGGTAATCTCCTTTTTCTGTAACCGGAGATGTTTGTAAAATAAAAGAGAGGGAATACTTTGAAAGAAAGACAAATAGAACTTTTAGCACCTGCAGGGTCTTATGAAGGATTTGAGGCGGCTATCGGAGCAGGAGCCGACGCCGTTTATGTAGGAGGTGCAGCTTTTGGTGCAAGGGCATACGCAAAAAATTTCGGGGAGGAGGAGCTCTTAAAGGCAATTGATACGGCGCATATTCATGGAAAGAAGCTGTATCTTACCGTAAATACACTGTTGAAAAACAGAGAGATGGAGGAACGGCTCTTTGCTTATCTTTCTCCTTTTTACAGAGAAGGTCTGGATGCAGTAATTGTTCAGGATTTAGGCGTATTTTCTTTTATAAAAAAATGTTTTCCAAATCTTCCCCTTCATGCCAGCACGCAGATGACAGTGACAGGGGCGGAGGGAATGCGTTTTCTGGAAGAAAAGGGAGCTTCAAGAGTGGTGGCGGCCAGGGAACTTTCTCTTGAGGAGCTTAAAAAAATGCATGCGGCAAGTCCGATTGAAATCGAGGCGTTTGTTCACGGTGCGCTTTGCTACAGTTATTCCGGGCAGTGCCTTATGAGCAGCATTTTCGGAGGAAGAAGCGGAAACAGAGGAAGATGCGCGCAGCCATGCCGGCTCCCTTATGAGACTACGCTCACAAAGGGAAAATATAAAAATAGTAGGGAAATATGTCCGTTAAGCCTAAAGGACATCAATACCATAGAAATTCTTCCGGAAATTTTAGAGGCGGGGGTGACTTCCCTTAAAATTGAGGGAATGAAACAGCCGGAATATACAGCTGCCGTCACTTCCATGTACAGAAAATACTTGGATATTTTATCTTCCTGTAAAAGAGATGCATATCACGTAGAAGAAAGGGATATGAAGTATCTGGTAGATGTGTTTAACCGAGGCGGTTCCTGCAGAGGATATTATGAAATGCAGAACGGACCTTCTATGATGGCTTTTGAAAACGAGAAGAAAACAGGCAATGTTTCTGTTGAGATTATAAAAAGAAAAGAAAAAATTAAGGGAAAATTAAGTCTTTTTTCAGGAAGTCCTGCTATACTTGAGGTATCACTGGGAGACATCTGCGTATGTGCTACAGGCGGAGAAGTGCAGGAGGCTCAGAATCATCCTATGGATGAAACGAGAATTCGGCAGCAGATGGAGAAACTTGGAAATACTCCTTATATGTGGGAAAAACTGGAAATTGAGATGGAAAAAGGAATTTTTCTTCCTGTAAAAGTTTTAAATGAGGTGCGAAGAGAGGCTCTTGCGCTTCTGGAAGAGGCGTGTCTGGAAACAAAGAGAAGAGAAGACGGGATTTTGCCTGAATCGAAAGCATTCAGGAAAAATACACCTTCTGAGAAAATCTCTCTTTATGTTTCCTGTGAAAACCAGGAGACAGCAAAGACGCTTTTAAGAGAAGCGGAGATGGCAGGAATGTATCTTCCCTTCCGTATCATGAAAAATCTTTTGGACGAAGGTGTGGAGCGCGGACTTGAAATGTATCTTGCTCTTCCTTATATAGTGCGCGGGAAAATGCCGGAAGGTTTTCTGGAAACAGCCAGAGAATGGATTTCAAGGGGAATGAAAGGTTTTCTTGTACGAAACCTGGAAAGCTACGGAATGATGAGACGAGCGGGTCTTGAAAAATTCTGCGTTCTTGATGCTTCTGTGTATGCCTGGAATAATGAGGCAATTTCTTTCTGGAAGGAAGAAGGTGTCATGAGAAATACGGTTCCTTTTGAACTGAATGAAGGAGAGCTGCGTCACAGGGATAACCGGGACAGTGAAATGATTGTGTATGGATATATTCCTCTTATGGTGTCTGCGCAGTGTGTACAGAAAAATCTGTACGGATGCAAAAAGGAAGAGAGCGGTGCATGGCTGAAAGACAGGTACGGAAAGGAATTTTATGCTTCCTGTGAGTGTCATCCCTGGAAAACAGAAAATACAAAAGAAAAGACTCCCTGTTATAATATTATTTATAACAGTATTCCCTATGGGCTTTTGGGAGAAGCAAGGCAGATAAAGGAACTTGGAATAGAGAAAGTTCGTCTTTCCTTTACAGTGGAGAAAGCGGACGAGGCTTTAAAAATATGCCGTGATTTTGTAAACGCCTATGAAAAAGGGAAAAAGGTTTCTCCAGGAGAATATACGAAAGGACATTTTAAAAGAGGAGCAGAGTAAGGCGTATGATTAATGTAATTGTAGAATTGTCAAAATATGTGATTCTTACCCTGATGGTGGTGTATACCTTTCATTGCTTTTATATGGTAAGACGACAGGACGAGGACGAAAAAAATGAAGCGTTGCGGCAGCAGCTTGTGCTTATTTTTTTCATGGATTTTACCGCATTTCTTGTGATTTATTTAAAGACAGACAATTTTCAGGTAATTACCTTCTATCTGGAAATGATGGCGTATTTTGCGGTGATCCAGATTTTATACAGGGTGTTTTATAAAAAAGCATCTCTGTTGCTTTTGAACAATATGTGTATGCTGTTAAGTGTGGGATTTATTATGCTTTGCAGGTTGGATTTGGAAACAGCTACAAAGCAGCTTGTGATTGTAGCAGCAGCGAGTGCGGTTGCTCTTGTGATTCCTGTTATGATACGGAAAATGAAATTCCTCAAAAATCTTACCTGGGTATATGCTGGAATCGGCATTGTTCTTCTGGGGGCAGTTTTTGTGCTGGCGCAGACCAGCTACGGAGCGAAACTTTCCCTTATGGGATTCCAGCCCTCCGAGGCAATTAAGATTACGTTTGTATTTTTCATGGCAGCGCTGCTTTCTAAAGATAATTCTTTCCGGACAGTCGTTTTGGCAACGATTGTGGCAGGGCTCCACGTGGGGATTCTTGTTCTTTCCAGAGACCTGGGAAGCGCAGTCATTTTCTTTGTGGCATATCTTGTTATGATTTACGTCTCCACAAAGAAACTAGTGTATCTTGGAATTGGAGTGGGAGGAGGTTCTATAGGAGCTGTCATTGCATACTTCCTTTTCGGGCATGTGCGTCAGAGAGTAAGCGCATGGAGAGATCCGATGGCCGTATATCAGAATGAAGGCTATCAGATTGTGCAGTCTCTTTTTGCAATCGGAACGGGAGGCTGGTTTGGGATGGGGCTTTGTCAGGGATCTCCGGAAAAAATTCCTATTGTAAAAAATGACTTTATTTTCAGTGCGATTTGTGAGGAGATGGGAGGAATTTTTGCAATTTGTCTCATTCTTGTTTGTATGAGCTTTTTCCTCATGATTGTAAATATTTCTCTTCGGATTAAAAATCCGTTTTATAAGCTGATTGCTCTTGGCCTTGGAACAGAGTATGCGTTTCAGGTGTTTTTGACCATTGGAGGAGCTGCAAAATTCATTCCGCTTACAGGCGTGACCCTGCCCCTTGTAAGTTATGGAGGAAGCTCTGTTTTAAGTACCATACTGATGATTGCGATTATTCAGGGACTTTATATTCTGAGGGAAGACGAGGATGAAGAAATTGAGAGATTACGAAAACAGGCAGTACGAAGAGCAAGAGAAAGATCTGCGGCAAAAAGAACAGAAATCCGTTAGGAAAAAAAGAAAGAGAAACAGAGAGTATACCTTTGTTTCCTGGTTTTTTATTTTGATTTTTTTAAGCCTGATTGGATATGTGGTTTATTTTAATGTGGCAGTTAGCGAGGAATTTATCAACAGTCCGTATAATACAAGACAGGATACCTTTTCCGACAGGGGTATCCGCGGAAATATTCAGTCTTCAGATGGAGAAATCCTTGCGACTACAAATGTATACGATGACGGGACAGAAGTTCGAAGCTACCCTTATGCAAATATGTTTGCGCATGTGGTAGGCTACGATTCCAATGGAAAAAGCGGGCTGGAATCCGAGGCGAATTTTCAGCTTTTAAGTTCCCATGAATTTTTCCTGGATCAGATGAAAAATGAGTTCCTGGGGCGGAAAAATATGGGGGATACCGTTATTTCCTCTTTAAGTGTCAATCTTCAGTCGGCAGCGTACAATGCGCTGGGAGACAGAAGAGGAGCAGTCATGGTAATGGAGCCTTCCACAGGGCGGATTCTTGCGATGGTAAGCAAACCGGATTTTGATCCGAATTATCTTGCGGATAACTGGGACTATCTTGTAAACGACGAGACGAACAGCAGTCTTTTAAACAGAGCCACAAACGGAGCTTATCCGCCCGGCTCTACCTTTAAAATTGTGACAGCCTTAGATTATTTCCGGAAAAACGGAAGTCTGGAGGGATATTCTTATCTTTGTGAGGGAAGTATAACAATGGAAGAGCACACGATTAATTGTTATAATGGAACGGTTCACGGGCAGGAGGACTTTTATTCTGCCTTTGCCAATTCCTGTAACTGTGCCTTTGCAGATATGGGAACCGACCTGGGAGGCAGTTCTCTGAAAGATACGGCAGAAGACCTTCTGTTTAACAGCAAACTCCCTCTTACTTCCTATAAAACGAGCAGCTTTACTTTGGATAAGAAATCAGGTATTCCTCTTATTATGCAGACTTCGATCGGACAGGGAAATACTCTTGTATCTCCGGCACACATGGCGTTGATTACAAGCGCTATTGCA
>UQJE01000070.1 GCA_900541345.1 uncultured Blautia sp. | reverse complement strand
TCCCACCAAAGGTTTTGGAGACCCCTATCATACCATTTGACCAATCCCCTATATGTTTTTACTTGTAAAATTATACATGTTAAATGTGATATTGTCAACCAGATTTTTATGAATAATAGAAAAAAATAATAAAATATCATAAAAAAATATCAGAATTTAAGAAAATATTAAAAGAAATACTTGAAAATAAAAGGCAATAAGAGGTATTATAAAATTAATAAAAGAAAAAATACAGATAAGAGGTGTTGCCATTGGGATACTGTGGAAATATGTAAAATGATTAAAGAGAAAAAGCATAATTAGGAGGGAAAAAAATGAAAAAAGTATGGAAAGCAATTTGTACTTCGTTATTTTTAGCATTGATTTGTTTATGTAGCAGCATTACTTGTTTTGCAGCAACAAAAAATAATGGAACTTTTGAGTATGAAACAAATAGTGCAAATAAAACATGTAAAATTATAGAGTACGTAGGAAAATCTTCAACAGTAAATATTCCAGATAAAATCCAAGGATATAAAGTAGTTACCCTGGGAAGAACTAGTTTTGCATACAAAGAGCTTACTAAAATAGTGATTCCTTCTACTGTAAAAACAATAGAATCAGGAGCGTTATCGGGAAATTATATAAAAGAGATAACGATTCCTAAAAGTGTAGTATCTATGGGCAACGGAGCTTTTAGAGGAAACATAGAATTACAGAAAGTAAGAATGGAAGCAGCTTTAAAAAAAATCCCGGACTATGCGTTTTATAATTGTGGGAAATTAAGAGAGCTGAATCTTTCTAACACGATAAAAGAAATTGGTGACTATGCTTTTTTCAATTGTAAAGAAGTCAGAACGGTTACCTTACCACCTTTTTTGAAAAAAATAGGTGACGGGGCATTGGGTAATTGGCATGGATTAAAAAATCTGGATTTGAGAAATTGCGAAGAGATTGGAGACGGCGCATTGGTGCGCTGCGATAATCTGCAGACTGTAAAAATGAATAAGTGTAAAAAAATAGAAGAAGGAGCTTTTTCTGGATGTAAATCATTAAAAGAAATACGTATTCCAAAAACAATTATTTCTATTGAAAGTATGGCTTTTTATGGATGCGATAATTTGAAAAAGGCGTATATATACAATCCTAGAGCAGAAATAGAAAAAGATGCTTTCTATATGTCAGAAATACTTACTCTCTATGGATATAGAAATTCTACAACAGAGAAATATGCAAAAGCGAATAATATTTCTTTTAAAGATATTAATGCAATTACATCAGTGTCTTTAAATAAAACATCCCTGGATATGATAATCGGAAATACATTTGTATTGAAAACTTTTGTGAAGCCAGATAGTGCATCTAATAAAAATGTTGTATGGACAAGTTCTGATACAAAAGTGGCTTCTGTATCTTCAAAAGGAATGGTAACGGCTAAAAGTCCTGGAACAGCAGTTGTTATAGCTAAAACTGTAAATGGAAAAACAGCAAAGTGTGTTGTGAAGGTACATATGCCAAAAAGTACGCCGATTACAAAACTTTTAAGTCAGAAAAAGGGTTGGCTAAATATACAATGTCGTGCAGTGCCAAATGCAAATGGTTATCAGATACAGTACAGTACTTTTTCAAATATGAAGAATGCAAAATATGTAGCTGTAAATAATAGCAAAATTCGCAGTTACACAAGAAAAGACGTAAAAAGCGGAGCAATATATTATGTTCGTGTAAGAACATTTAATCTGGTAGACGGAGAGCGTGTTTATTCTGGATGGAGTGGCATTAAAAGCATTAAAGTTAAATAAGCGAAAAAACACCAGCAAAAATTTTGCTGGTGTTTTTTACGGAGATAGAGAGATTTGAACTCTCGCGCCGGTTGCCCGACCTACCGCATTTCGAGTGCGGACCCTTCAGCCACTTGGGTATATCTCCAGAAATAAGTTTTTTGAAGAACCGTATTCTATTATATAGTGATTAAAAGAAAAGGTCAATATCTTGACGAAAAAAGAATACTATAATATTATGATACAAAGTAATATTATATGAAATAAAACAGGAGGAAAAAATAGATGAGTGAAAAAAAAGCAGCAATTCTGGAAGCGGTAAAAAGTCTTGCCGGGAATTATAATACGGAAGAAATGCTTCTTCCAAAAGGAAAATGCAGTCTGCCAAGCCGTTCTGTTATTATAGAACTTGTTCGTGAATTAAGAGCAGTGTTGTTTCCGGGATATTTCAGAATTGATACAGGAGCGTGTGCATTTCCGGAGTATTATGCTGGTTCGCTTTTAAATAATTTATATGATGCATTAAAAGAACAGATTGAAATAGCAATTCTTTATCAGGGGGAGGAAACAGAAAAGGCACAGCTTCGTGCAGAGGAAATTACAGGACAATTTGTGAAACGTCTTCCCGAGATACAGAAAATGCTTTTGAAAGATGTACAGGCAGGATTTGATGGAGACCCTGCCGCAAAAAGTAAGGAAGAGATTATTTTTTCCTATCCGGGTTTTTATGCTATCTATGTATATAGAATCGCACATGAGCTGTATCTTGAGAAGGTTCCGTTCATTCCGCGAATCATGTCGGAATTTGCACATGGAAAAACAGGAATTGACATTAATCCGGGGGCCACAATCGGAGAATATTTTTTCATTGATCACGGAACGGGCGTTGTAATTGGTGAGACAACAAAAATTGGAAACAATGTAAAAATTTATCAGGGCGTAACGTTAGGTGCGCTTTCTACAAGAATGGGACAGCAGCTTGCAGATGTAAAACGTCATCCCACAATTGAGGATAATGTGACGATTTATTCGAATTCAACCGTTCTTGGAGGAGAGACTGTGATTGGAGAAAATACCATTATCGGAGGAAATACCTTTATTACAGAATCGATCCCTGCAAATACAAAAGTGAGTGCAAAAAGTCCGGAGCTTGTAATTAAGAAGCCGAAAGCGCAGGTGGAAGCTTCCAATGTATGGGATTACTAAAAGGAGAACTTTAAGCTCGGAAATTACAGTATTAAACATGCTTACATCTGTATGTACGCTGCTGTTTTTGGGAATTGCAATGCTTCTTGTATTCTTTTTTGTTTTTTTTCGAAGCACGAAAGATGATATGGAGTATGTTCTGGAAAATACGGGACAGCAATTTCAGGATCGTATACAGTTTATAGAAGATGGTGCAGTAACAATTCGCCATAATGTATGGCTGGAGGATTTTTTCTGGGGGGATTTTTATGATGAGGAAGCTGCAGGAGAGCAGCTTTCTTATAGTATGGAGCTTTTTTCAGACAGAAATATGGTGCAGCAGAAGATTCCTTTTGTACGCAGTGTTTATTTGTTTAATAATATTAATCAGTGTATTTATGATCATTACTATCCTGTGACCGTGTCAGAGGCGAGGCAGAAGCAGGAAGAGAGAAGCCGTTTGCAGGAGGAGTTCCGCAAAACGAAAAGGCAGTATTTGTGTTATAGTGAAAAAGAAGAGATTTTCCTGTGTTTTCGAATCTACGATGATAAGATGCGGAATATGGGAAGCTGTATTGTGGAAATATCTCCTGAGGCAATTCAGCTTCTTATGAAGGAAATTGAAGGATATGGAAATGGAACATGGGCTGTTTTGTGGGGGGAACAAAAGGAAAACCTGACGTTCTCCGGAAAACAGGAAGAGATAGAAGTTTTGAAACAGGAAACACAGGAAGAAGTGACAGATATTAGAGCAGAAGGTACCAGCTTTCTTGCTGCGTCGAAAAACTGTGGTTTTGGAATCTGGGTACTTGTTGCAGCCGGTCTCAATAATGTTTATACACTTTTAAAGCCAACTATGCTGATTTTTCTTGCGGCATTTCTTTTGATACTTGTGATTACTTCATCTTTGTCTTTTGCTGTCAGCTATCGATTCACAAAACCGTTGAAAAAAGTAATAGAAAGTCTTCGAGCCCTGGGGCAGGAGGATTTTAAAGTGCGAATGGAGGATTATCCCATTCAGGAGTTTCATGATATGAGCGTGGTGTTCAATGAAATGGCAGACAGGATTGAATATCTTATTACGCAGGTGTATGAAAAACAGATTCTTGTAACGCAGGCTCAGGTGAAATTTCTCCAGGCACAGATTAATCCCCATTTTCAGTATAATATTCTGGCAATGCTGAGCATTCGGGCGAAAATGGCGGGAAATGAAGAGTTGTATCAATATCTGCAGGCATTTTCAAAATTGATGCAGGGAAAAATATTCCGGGGAAAAGAAATTAAAATTCCGGTATCAGCAGAGATGGAGATAGTGGATTTTTATCTTCTGCTTCAAAACGGAAGATACCAGGATAAGATTTCGTATGAAATCCGATATGGAAGTGAAGAAGTGAAGCAGGATTTGATTCCAAGGCTTTTAATAGAGCCTCTTGTAGAAAATGCTGTTTCACATGGACTGGAACCAAAAAATGGAAACGGAAAGATAGTAGTAGAAATTTTCGAGCAGGATGAAAAATTAAATATTATGGTGGCAGACGACGGCGTCGGTTTTTCAAAAGAGGAAAATGACAGGGAAGGTATGCAGAAAAAAGCAGGTCATACACATACAGCTCTTGAAAATACGAAACGTCTGCTTCATATTTTATATGGCGAGAACTATATTCTTGAAATTCAGGGAGAAAAAGATAATGGAACAACGGTACGTATCGTTCTTCCGATAGAGAGGGGAATAGAAAATGTGGAAGGTAATGGCGGCAGATGATGAAATATATATTCAGGAAGCGCTGAAAAATCTGATTTCCTGGGAAAAAATGGGGTGCGTACTTCACTCTATTTCCTCAAACGGGAAGGAACTTCTGGAGAAAATGGAGACGGAGCATCCGGACATTGTGATTACTGATATTCGAATGCCGCTTGTGGACGGAATTCAGGTATGCAAGTATATCAGTGAGAACAGTCCGGAGACACAGGTGATTATTTTAAGTGCATATTCAGAATTTGAGTATGCACGAGCAGCGCTTAGATATAATGCGTGCGAGTATGTTTTGAAGCTATCTGTTCTTGAAGAACTTCCTCAGGCGGTGGAAAAAGCCATTTTGAATCTGAAACGATATTATGAGGAAATCGAAGAAGGCGAAAAAAGCGAAGAAGGCAGAAACGAGATTGAAAATTTATATGAAAAAATGCAGAGATATATCAGCAGAAATTATTGCCGTAAAATTACGCTTGACGAAATTGCAGAGGAACTTCATGCAAACAGAAGCTATTTAAGCCGGCTTTATAAAAGTAAAAAGGGAGTGAACCTTTTTGACGATATTTTGAGATTTCGAATTGAAAAGGCGAAAGAGTATATGGAAACTTCTGATAAAAAAGTATATGAGATTTCCCAGGCTGTGGGGTTTGAGGATACCGGATACTTTTCAAGAGTGTTTAAAAAATATACAGGTATGTCGCCTAAGGAGTACAAAAATGAAAAAAAAGAAACATCGGATAAGTAAGGGAATTCAAATCTTTCTTTTTGTTATAAGCAGTATTGTTTTTTTGACAGGATGTGGAGAAGAAAAACAGGAAAAGACAGAGATAACGGTGATTCACGGATGGGGAAGCAATGAAAAGGATCATATTGCCATGCGTCAGATTTATGAGGATTTTGAAAAAGAAAATCCGGATATTGATATACATCTTGTGTCTATGCCGACCAGTAAGGATTTGATTAGAAAAGTGGGAGACCTTCTTCTTGTGGGAGAAATGCCGGATGTGATTTTTTTCGGAGGAACAGGAAATAATTCCATTTATTATTATATGCTGAAGAACCGTCTCGCAGTGGATTTTGTTCCGTATATAAAAGAAGATTTGGAGTTTTCTAAGAACATTTCTCATTCTAACCTGGAAGCATGGACAACATTAGAAGGAAATCTTTATACAATTGCAGATACGTTATTGTTAAGCGGCGGATATTGGTATAACAAGGATATATTCCGTGAGGCAGGCATTGAAAAACTTCCGGAAAGCTGGAGTGAATTTTTGCAGGTATGCGGTCAGATTGAGGACTGGAGTCTGAAAAATGGAAAAGAGATCAGGCCTCTTCAGGTATCGGCGGAAGGGTATCTGTATCTTGTTGATCATATGTTCATAGATGCAGGAAGAAAAGAAGCAGATATTAAAAAATGGGAAAACATCGGTGAAGAGGATTTTGGAAGTATTCTGGATACGTTAAAAACCATATATCGCTATTCTTTTCCGGATAATAAAAATTACAGCTACAGAGATGAGAAGGAACTGTTTAATGAGGGAAAGCTTGCAATTTGCATTAACGGGGTGTGGGGCGCGCCTATGATTGATGAAAAGATAGACGCGGAATATGCTCTGATTCCAACAGATGGCACATATAAGATGTCCTGTGAATCAGCAGGGGTTGGATATGTAGTAGGAAAAACAGGTGATGCCAAAAGAGAGGAGGCGGGAGTGCGTTTTGTAAAATATATGGTAAGCAATAAGGTGCAGGAACGGATATTAAAGGAGACAGAGCAGGTTCCTGTAAATTCTGAAGTTTCCATAGAAAAATATAATAAGGAAATGCCTCGCTTTTTTCAGGGGACACAGCTTGTAAAAGGAGCAGATGTAAAAATAGAAACACCAGATAATCTGTGGGAAAGCAATCGAAAAAATGCGTTTCAGGAGCATATTCTGGAGCTGCTTTCGGGCCAGATAGAGGTAAATGAATTTCTGGAATTATTAAGATGATAAGGAAAAATGTCCATATTTTTATGATATGGGCATTTCTTTTTGTGTAAATATATGCAGGTGGTAAATATTTTACATATGAAATGTCAATATAATTCAGGTATAAAGAAAAATGGTCAACAATTTCCATGACGCTTGTCAATAACCTTCATTCAAAATGCACAGAAAATAAGATAAAATACAGATAAATCAGTAAAAACAAACAAATCACCCGACGAGGTTGGGGGAGAAGGAGGACAAAATGAAGAAAAGAGTAACAGGGTTGGTACTGACAGCAGCTATGGGAGTGAGTATGCTTTCCGGAGCAACCGTATTTGGAGCGGACAATGAACTGGAATTTTATCACGGATATTATCATGAAGAAAGTGAATGGCCGGCAGCAAAGGTAATGCGTGATATTTATGATGAGTTTGCAAAGGCTCATGCGGACGGACCGGTAACATTTAAACCGATTGCAGTAGAAAACAGAGATGAAATTGTAAGTGCACAGGTGGCAGGAGGATCTTTCCCGGATCTTGTAGACTGTGGTACAGCCGTTCCGCAGGCAGCTGTTTCTCAAGGGCTTGTATATGATTTAAAACCGTATATTGATGAAAACAATCTTCAGGATGCGGTTGGATTAAATTACACACAGAATGATGTGGACGGACATATTTATTCTGTGCATGATCAGATGGAAAGCCGTGGAATCTGGTATAATGCGGATGTTTTTGAAAAAGCAGGGATCAAGATTGAAGACCTGAAAGACTGGGATGCGTTTGGCGAGGCAATGGAAAAGGTTCGCGGACTTGATGATGGAACATACGGATATGCAGCAGGACAGGGTTCCGGATTTATCGTTAACGCAATTTTAGCTTCTTCAGAAGAAGGAAGAGCTATGATTGAGGCTCCTCTTACAGAAGATGCGGTAAATTCAGAAGTTTTTGCAGAAGCATTTAAAACAGCAGCTGCCCTTGATCAGGCAAATGGTTCTGAGCATACAACAGAAGATGTTGGAAATCTGATGGATGACTTTAATAAAAACGGTTCAGCAGCAGTACTTTTTAACGGAGTATGGAATGCAAGCGGTATTGACGAAAGTCTTGCAGAAGCTATTCAGCCGTCTCTGTTTCCTGGAAACATTGCAGTTTCTTCCGCAGGTGCAGGTCTTACAGTTGCAAACGGAATGAGTGAAGAAAAAACAGAGCTTGCACTGGAATTTATCAAATATATGACAAGCGAAGAAGTACAGGCAAAGATTTTTACAGGTGTACAGGCAAACCCATGTAATACAAATGTTGACCTTAACAAGCTTGCAGAGGAAAGCGGAGACGCGATTACCATGAAACTTGCAGAGGCATGCTCTATGGTAAACGATGCAGAAATCGTAGTGAAAGATATGAATTACAGCTGGGGAGCAGATGTAAAGAGCGCAATTATCAATGCATTAATGGAATGTGCTGTTTCAGGAACAGATATTGATGCAAGATTTGAACAGCTTCAGAAAGAGCTTATCGCATTAATTGCATAATAAAAAGAAAAAAGATGCAGGGGAAGAGGAAATTTCTCTTCCCCTGTTTCTTCCCGAAGAAAACAATGAGAGGAGAAAATAATGAAAAATAAGTTAAGCCGAAACAGAAAAGCCTTTATTATCGCATTTCTGGCTCCTACAATAATTGCATTTTGTATTTTTTATCTCTATCCGATTATTACCGTTTTTCTTACATCTTTCTGCAAATGGGATTATACCAATATTACAAGCCCGGAATTTTTCGGATGGAAAGAAATGTGGAATAATTACGATTACATTTTTAATATTTATCCATATTTCTGGGAGGCTCTCAGGAATTCGGCAGCATGGGCGCTTCTTGGTGTGGTAGTACAAATACCGGTTTCCACATTGATTGCCCTGGCATTTTCCAGGAAAGTAAAAGGGATTAAGACAATACGAAATATTTATATTATTCCAAATATGATTTCCTCAGCGGCGATGGGAATGATTTTCCTTCAGTTATACAGCCCGCTTTACGGGGTAGTCAATCCGCTGATACAGAATTTTAATAAGGGATTCAGTGAAAATATACTGCTGCTGAAGGGACCTGCTTTCTGGGCAATTACAGGAGCTTATATTTTCTTTACAGGAACTACAACATTAATGATTTTGGGAAATGTAATGGCTGTACCTGAGGAAATAAGAGAAGCAGCTATGCTTGACGGCGTAAGCGGGATTAAGCAGGACTGGTATATTACCATTCCGATGATAAAAGGAACATTAAAGACCGTGTCTATTCTTGCGGCAACATCAGGTTTCCTTCTGTATAATGAGGTGTTCTTCCTGACAAAGGGTGCGGCGGGAACGTACAGTATCAGTTACGTTATCCGTGAGCTTGCCATTACAAGCCCGCGAACTCAGTTTGGAAGAGCAAATGCAGTTGCTGTCATTCAGATTTTGGCAGGTATGCTGATTATTGTAGCAGTAAATATTATTTACAGTATTTCTTTCAAAAAGAAGAGAAAAGCATAAGGAGGGATGGAAATGAATAAAAAAAGAAAGCATACTGCTGTAAAAAGTATGTCAAAAGGTACTAAGATTTTCACATACATCTGCCTTATATGGGCGCTTCTGGTTGCGCTTGTTCCCTTTGTATGGCTGATTCTTTCGAGTTTTAAGTCAGATCCTCTGGCAAGACCCGGGTTTATGCTTCCGGAATCTATCTGTCTGGATGGATATATAGCCACTTTTAAGGATTTACATGTCATGCGTTATTTTGGAAACAGCCTTCTTATTTCAGGGGTTTCTGTTGTGATCAGTATCGTGATGATTTCCATGTCTGCCTACGTGGTAGCTCGTATGGAGTTTAAGGGAAAAGGACTTGTAAACGTGCTTTTATATTCTACCATGTTTATTCCGGCGACAGCTCTTACTTATCCGGTATATAACATGATTAACAGAATGAAGCTTTATGATACAAGGAGCGCACTGATTTTAATTTATTCATGCAGCGGAATTGCGGTGAGCTTTTTCGTGATTAAAAACTATTATACAAATATTCCGAAAGAACTCGAGGAGGCTGCAAGAATTGATGGATGTGGATATATGCAGACATGGGCAAAGGTTATTTTCCCTATAGCACGTCCGGGAATTATGACAGCAGCAGTTCTTGCATTTTTAAATAACTGGAATGAATATTACTGGGCGTCTCTTGTTATGATCGACAGGAATAAACTTACGGTTCCGGCGCTTTTGTCTACATTTACGACTTCTTTCCGAACCAATTATAACGGATTGTTTTCCGCTATGGTAATTATTATTCTTCCTCCGATTATTCTCTATTGTATTTTCAGTAAATTCTTTGTAGAGGCTCTTTCCGGAGGAGCAGTAAAAGGTTAAAATAGTATTATAGAATTCATATAATAAAGGAGAATGATGAATGAATCAGGAAATAAGAGAACGTACAAAATGGTTTATGGATGCAAGATTTGGAATGTTTATTCACTGGGGACTTTATTCTATACCTGCCTGCGGCGAATGGATGATGTCTGAAAAAGAGATGACAGTAGAGGAATACAAACAATATTTTGATTTATTTGATCCGGTTGATTATAACCCGAGAGAGTGGGTTCGTCTTGCAAAAGAGGCTGGCATGAAGTACGCAGTACTCACAGCAAAACATCATGATGGATTCTGCCTGTTTGATTCGGCGCTTACAGATTATAAATGCACAAATACAAAGGCGGGCAGAGATCTTGTAAGAGAATTTGTAGATGCCTGCAGAGAAGAGGGAATCCGTGTAGGACTTTATTTTTCTATTATTGACTGGAGTCATCCGGATTTCCCGAAATACGGAGACAGACAGCATCCTATGAGAAACCGAGAAGAATATAAAGATGAAAAAATTAATTTTGACAGGTATCTTACATACATGCACGGACAGGTGAAGGAACTGGTGACAAATTACGGAAAGCTGGATCTTCTCTGGTTTGATTTTTCCTATGATGATATGTGCGGGGAAAAGTGGAAGGCAACGGAGCTGATTCAGATGGTGCGCCATTATCAGCCGGATGTTATTATTGATAATCGTCTGGAGGGATCAGGAGAGGATCATGGAAGTATAGCCACAGAAAATCCGCTGATCTACAGTGGTGATTTTGCAAGTCCGGAGCAGATTATTCCTCCTATGGGAGTGTGTGATGAAAAAGGAGAGCCGATTCCGTGGGAATTATGCGCTACAATGAATAATCACTGGGGTTACTGTAATTATGATCATTTATATAAAACGCCGTCTATGCTGATCCGTAAACTTGTGGAATGTACAAGCAAAGGCGGAAACATGATTCTTAATGTGGGACCGGATGCAAAGGGGAATATTCCGAAAGAAAGTATCGCTATTTTGAAAGAGATTGGCGAATGGATGAAGAAAAACGGAGAAAGTATTTACGGATGTGGAATTTCTGAGCTTCCAAAACCGGAGTGGGGACGCTATACTCAGAAAGGTGATACAATTTATGCGCATGTTTATGAAGCGCCTTTGGGAGCACTGCCTCTTTATGGAATTGCACCGGATAAACTTGATAAAGTTTATTATACGGCAGACGGAAGTGAGATGAACAGAGGAGAGGCATGGAATACAGCACTTTATACAGATACGGCATTTGTGTCTTTTGGAGAGAATCCTGTATTTACATATCCGCTTCCGGATGAAAAAGATACGGTTTTAAAAATTGTATGTAAAAAAGGGGAAAATTCATGAAAAAAGTAACAGCAGTTTTAATTGGCGCAGGTCTTAGGGGAGGATACGTGTATTCTTCCTATGCCTTGGAGCATCCTGATGAGTTTCAGGTTGTTGCGGTAGCAGAGCCGGATAAAACAAGAAGAGAAGAATTTGCCAAGAGGCATAATATAAAAGAAGAATTTCAGTTTTCTTCCTATGAGGAGCTTTTAAAAAGAGAAAAGCTGGCAGACTGCGCAATGGTGTGCACACAGGATAAAATGCACTATGAACCGGTTGTTGAAGCACTGAAAAAGGGGTATCATGTACTTTGTGAAAAACCGATGTCTACAGAGGCGGCAGAGATTATTGAAATGGGAGAAATGGCAGAGAAATATAATCGGATTTTATCCATCTGTCATGTGCTTCGGTACTCTCCGTTCTTTTCAAAGTTAAAAGAGCTTACAGATTCCGGAAAGATCGGAAAAATTATGAGCATTCAGCATATAGAACAGGTGGGATTCTGGCATCACGCTCATAGCTTCGTAAGAGGAAACTGGAGAAATGCAGAAGAATCAAGTCCTATGATTTTGCAGAAATGCTGTCATGACATGGATATTCTTCAGTGGCTGGTGGGAAGTTCCTGCAAAAAAATAAGCTCTTTCGGAGAACTTACTTATTTTAAGGAAGAAAATGCTCCGTCCGGTGCAGCAAAACGCTGTATGGATGGCTGCCCGCATAGGGATGAGTGTGCGTTCTATGCGCCGAAGTTTTATCTGGAACATCCTAAAGCAGTTGATGACGGATTGATTTATGCTGTTTCAGATGATATAAAAAGAGAAGCAGTATTAGAGGCGCTGCGAACAGGGCCTTATGGAAGATGTGTATTTCATTGTGATAATACGGTTGTGGATCATCAGGTGGTGAATCTGGAGTTTGAAAATCAGGTAAATGTTTCTTTTGTAATGAGTGCTTTTACGAATCAGTGTGCAAGAGAAATACGGATTATGGGAACGAAAGGCGAAATTACAGGGAATATGGAAGCTGGGGAAATTACGATCACAGATTTCCTGGAAGGCCATGAAGAAAAAATACGTCTCCATACTCCAAAGACAGGGCACAGCGGAAGTGACATGAGAATGATGAAGGATTTTGTAAGGCTTGTGGCGCTTGAAGGAGAAAAAGAAAACCGCACAGATGCCCGTGTATCGGTAGAAAGTCACCTGATCGCACTGGCAGCAGAAAAGTCAAGAAAACTTGGAACGACAATCGATTTTAAAGAGTATAAAAAACAGCAAAAATAAGGGAGCTATGTAATTTGAAGACAGCAGAATTTTACAGAGGGATTTCTCTTCCGGAGGAAGCAATAGAACTTCTGGAGAAAGTAAAAGATACAGATGAAAAAGAGATGAAGGTGCTTTTTCAGAATAACAGAGAAGCTTTTTACAAAAATATATTAAAAAGAGAAAATCCGTGGCTCAGCTTTTTGTATTATTAT